>JAHEGQ010000007.1:0-7252 GCA_024645025.1 Sphingomonadaceae bacterium | reverse complement strand
CAATTTCGCCCCACCGCTTCATCGCGATGCGATCAAAATGCGTTTGGCGGGTGGCAGCATCCGGCGCGAGCCGGGCCATCCCTTCGGTATTGGCGATCGGCCCGGGCGAGATGCCATTGACGCGAACGTGCGGCCCCCATTCCAGCGCCAACACCCGGATCAACTGGTTGATCCCGGCCTTGGCGGCGCAGGCATGGGCCTGAAGCGCGGACGCATTGATCGCCTGACCTGCGGTAATGGCAATCAGCGACGCGCCCGGCAGGTTCAGCAGATCATGACACCCCCGAAACACATTGAACGTCCCGTTCAAATCAATGTCGACAACGGTGCGAAAGGCGTTGGCCGACATCCCCAGAACGGGGGCCAAGAAATTGCCTGCCGCGCCCGAAACGACAATGTCCATCTTCCCGAACCGGTCGACAATGGTTTCCATCGCCGCGCGGATCGCTGCATAGTCGCGCACATCGGCAGATAGGCCCAAAGCATCCGGCCCAATTTCGCGCGCGGCATTGGCCGCCTTTTCCGGGTTACGGCCGCAAACGGCCACCTTCGCGCCCAATTGGGCATAGCGTTTGGCGATCCCCAAATTGATACCGCTGGTCCCTCCTGCGACAAAGGCAACCTTGCCAACCAACAGATCGTCACGAAACGTCGTCATGTCTTTATCTCCCTTATTCGGTTGGCCTTAGCGGCCCTGCGTGCGGCCACGTTCCATCACGGCCCGCCGACGCGCCTCCACCTCTTGGGCGGAAACCTGTTGATTGGCCGCCGTCGAAAACTGCGCTTCAAGCGCCATGCCGGCGCCAAAATCTCTCTCAAAACCCTGATTGATCAGCGCCTTATACTGGCGCAGCATGGCCGGATCGACGCCGGCCATGTCGCGCGCCATTTTAAGGGCGCAGGGCAACAATTCCTCTGGGGCCACCACGCGATTGACAAGGCCCCAATCACAGGCCGTCTGGGCATCCAGAAAATTACCCGTGAAGCTTAATTCCCGGGCGCGATAAATGCCGATCAGCCGCGACAGTTTTTGCGACAAGCCCCAGCCGGGCATAATGCCAACCCGCGCATGGGTGTCGGCAAAACGCGCTTGCGTAGAGGCAATCAGCACGTCGCACGCCAAGGCCAGCTCGAACCCACCCGTGATCGCGACACCGTTGATCGCACCGATCACCGGCTTGGTGGCGATCTCTATCGCCTTAACGGGATTGCGGCGCGCCTCACTGGCGTTTGCATCCCCCAAATTGCGGGTGTCCGCGCCCAATTCCTTCAGGTCCAGCCCGGCAGTAAAGGCCTTTTCGCCTGCCCCAGTCAGGATGATCACCCGCACATCCGCATCCGCTTCCAAAGCGACCATAGCATCGGCCAATTCGGCCCGAAGCGCAGCCGACAGGGCGTTCATCGCCTCAGGGCGGTTGAGCGTGACAATGGCAATTGCGTCTTCGCGGGCAATCGTAACAAGCGGCATAAGTGTCTCCTTGCCTGTCGTGATCGGCCAGCCTTACGTTTACGTCAATAGCATCCTCAGATCAGGCAGTCCCCGGATACGGCCACATCGGTCAAGAGACGGGTCATGGATTGGGCCGCCGCTTCGGAGAGATGAATAAACACACGCCGCCGGTCTGCAGGGTCGCATGTGCGTTCAAAAACGCCACTATGCGTCATCATCTTGATCCAGCGCAGCGCCGTGGTCGATGGCACGCACGACGCGATGCACAGGCTGGAGACAGCCACTTGGACCCGCTCCAACCGGGCCGCCATGAGGTCAAGCAGCATATCCCACGCCGGGTCCGCAAATAAATGGGTATCGAAATATCGGTCGCGCAACCGCCGCAAGCGAATGATACCCCGGATGTGCCGTGCCGACAGCGCTGCCTCGCCCGCAACGGGCTCACCCGCAAAGCTGTCCCGCATATCGGAGAGGTTAGGACTACCCAAGGGGGCCGCGGCAGACAGGCTGGCCAACGTCCGCGCGATGCGGCCCACTTCATCGGCCAATCGCTGAAGCCGAGCCGCGTCCATATCGCGCGATATGTCCGACAATAATCCCGGCTGCGCGCTGAGCGCAAGCGCCACAGAGGCAGCAAAATCACCCGTATCCGGGTCAACGAGGATCGACTGGCACCCATGCCAGAGCGGGTCGGGCACCCAGTCAATCAGGTCGAGCGACGCCATGAAGATGACCGGGCAATGGATTTGGTTCGCACGGTCCGCCAGCGGGACAAGGGCAGCCATATCGTCGGGGCCGTCTGGGCAAAGGATCAACAGATCCGGCGTGCCCATCCCGTCGTCCGACAGGCCCGCCCGCGGGTCATCTTGGCGAACGCGGACGGCCAAGCTGTCAAGCGTCTGCAAAAACATATCTGGCAGCGCCGCCTTGGGGCTGACAACCAACGCAAGGCGAGAGGCGAACGCCCTATTTGGAGAATACCTGTCCATCACGACCTTTTCCCTCCCGTTTGGCGCATAATGACGCCATTTTGGCAATAGGTCGCTCTAAAACTGCTCCATTCCCGAAATCATACGCCTAAAATATTGGTTCAACTTGCCCCTATTGGCGGTGGTCCGGTTTATCCTTGGTCCAGAATGGAGCAGAAGCGGCTAGCGCCGCGTCAGGCGTCCGACGACAAGCGCGCGCATTTCATCATTATGGTGCACAAATTGACCCGGTTCTAGCGCCCCCACCAAAGCGGCTAGAGCATCAGCAACGATCTGGGACGGGATAGAACGATACCGGGATAGGACAGCCGGCGTCACGATATCGGTCAACGGCGACACAGCAATTGCCAGTCGCTCACCCAACCTCAACCGGCCGGGACGCGCACCGCGCAACAAGCCGGGCCGCAAGATATCAATCCGTTCAAAGCCGATATTGGCGACACCCGTTTCCACCTTGCCCTTGGTTGCCAGATAGAAATTGCGGGCAGCTGCATGGGCCCCAACCGACGACACCATCATGAATTGCCGTGTCCCCGCGGCACAGGCGGCCCGGGCAAAGGACAGCACAAGATCATGGTCAATGGCAAAGAACGCCGATTGCGATCCCGCATCACGCAGGGTTGTCCCTAATGTAGAAACCGCCGCATCCAGTTTCTGATCTTCCAAAAAGTGCGGCCAATCCTCTGCCGGCCCCAGCTTTTCAGTCAGCTTTTCATGGGCAAGACCCGTCGGCCGCCGGCCGACGACCAGCACCGCATCCACCGATGGCGCGCCACAAAGATTGGCGACCAGCGCGCGGCCAACAAGGCCGGTGGCTCCTGCAACAACAATTCGCAAAGACATTGCCCCAAATGCCTAATCCAACGCGTGTGCTAGCAGGAAGATGGCAATTGGCAATGCCCATCCCTGTTCGCCGCCTGCCCCTAAAAGGATCAAAAGCTGTCGGGCAGGTCGATGGGGCCGATCAAGTCTCGATGCCGTTCGATGGCATATCGGTCTGTCATGCCGGCGATAAAATCGGCAATATGGCGATTCAAGTCGGGCTGGGACACCGGGGCATCCTGACGCCATTCCAACGGAAGCCGTGCGGGATCTTCTCGATAGGCAGCGAACAAGCCGCCGACGATTTGGCGGCAGCTGGCCGCAATCTCCAATTGCCGGGGATGATGGTAAAGATTGGCATACATGAAGCGCTTGAGGCCAGCCTCTGCTGTCGCCATCTCACTTGAAAACCCGACAAGAGCGATGGGTGCCGCGCGGACATCGGCCTGTGTTTCCACCGCTTGATCCTTCAGGCGACGGCGCGTTTCTGAAATCACATCATTGACCATTGCGCCGATCTGGGTGCGTACCAACTCTGCCGCCAACAAGCGCGTTTCGACACCTGCCAACCGATCCCGCACGCCGGGCCAAATCTCTTGAACCAACGGAGCGGCTTGCACCTTTTCAAAATCCAGAAGGCCGGCCCGCAACCCATCATCAATATCATGGTTATCATAGGCAATATCATCCGCAACCGCCGCCACCTGCGCCTCAAGCGAGGCCCGATGACGAAGGTCCAGAGGGAAGGCGGCATCCACCTCTTCCATTGCCCAGCCAGGCGCATAAACAGGGCCATTGTGCTTGGCGAGGCCTTCCAGCGTTTCCCAACACAGGTTCAGGCCGGGCCAGTCTGGATAGGCGCGTTCCAACCGGGTCAGAATGCGCAGGCTATGCCCATTATGATCAAAGCCGCCCGACCCTTGCATCGCGGCTTCCAACCCGGTCTCTCCCGCATGACCAAAAGGCGGGTGACCCAGATCATGCGCCAGGCACAAGGCTTCGGTCAGATCTTCATCCAATCCCAGCGCGCGGGCGATCGTCCGGCCAATCTGCGCCACTTCGATGCTGTGGGTCAGGCGGACACGGAAATGATCCCCATCCGGTGCAACAAAGACCTGCGTCTTGTGCCGTAAGCGCCGAAACGCAATGGAATGGATAATCCGGTCGCGATCCCGCTGAAATTCAGATCGTGGTCCACGCGCGCCGCCCAGACGTTCCGCATGGTACCGGCCGCGGCTGGCAGCCGGATTGCACGCATACGACGCCCGGCCGGGCATTAATTATCGATTCTCATGATTTCCTGCCCGGCATCCGACGTAAAGGTCAGCGCCTTAACCCCGTCCTTGCCAAGCGACTTTACCGCAGCTCGGGCGTCTTCGGCAGATTTGAACGGACCCACCAGAACACGATAGGACTGGCCGTAAGGCGTATACCAAGACTTTCGGCCATCCAGCGTTTTTTCAGACTTGGATTTCAAGCTACGCCATGTGTTTGAAAGGCCGGATTTATTGCTGCCGGTGGCAAGTTGCACCCAAATCCGAGACGGATTGCGGCGCGCCTTTGCCCGTTCTTCAGCGGCCTGACGTTCCTTTTCAGCCTTTTCGATCTTCGCCTTTTCCAAAGCGGCAGCCTTTTTCTGGGCCGCAAGACGCATCGCCTTGATCTTCGCTTCGTCGGGCAAAGCAACCGGTGCCGATTCCCGTTCAAGATCAAGGGTGCGCAAAATGTCCCCGATACCCGCACGCGCATTTGTCGACGCGGCGAGCCGCGGCGCTGGGGCCGCAGCGGCACCTGATGGCTCTGCCCCGGACGGGCCCATGGCAGCCGGTGCCGTTCGGACAGGCGGCGGCGTGGCCACACTGCGGGCCGGAAGCGCTGGCACCACAAAAAAGGCAACGGCAGGGGCCTCGCTTTGCGATGGGCTGGCCGCAGGCGGAGGCGGTGGCGGGGGCGGCGCGCTTGCCAAAACAGTCTGCTTCGCAGGTGGCAGCGGCGCGATTGCAGATTGCGCAATGGGCGCCGCCTTGGGCGTTGCCGGGGCGCTGGTCACCCGACTGCGCGCCGCCAGCAATTCCGCATCCCGGGCTTCGCGCGACTTGCGGTGGGCATCGCGGCCACCCGCGTCAGCCGTAAATCCCGGCGTGGGTGCCGGCAGGCGCGCGCTATGGTCCTGAGCCGCCAATTGGGCAGCGGCGTTGGTGTCAACCGGCTTGAAACTGTCAGGCGTTACCGCAACCATGCTGGACGCGCCCGTCGCCGGGAGCGTCCCGAAATTGACCGCCCGCGCCTTGGCAGCCGGCCCAAGGGTTGCCAATTTCTGCATAAAGCCGATCATATAGGTCGCCATGTTGGCGGGCATCACCTGCCGGACAATCCGTTCCGACCCAGCAATATCCCCCCCCATTGCTAGAATGAAGGCGCGGGCGCGCCACGCGCCTTGATCATTGCGACGCAGCAAGGGGTCCAGGCGCGCCAGCCCGGCATCCCGATCCCCATAAATCGCCAGCGAGAGGGCAAGCCGGCGGGTGACTTCGTCGGATGGTCGCTGATTTAGGACCGCCAGATAGTCGCGCTGGGCCCGCTTGCCATCGCCAGACAGATCATAAGCAAGCCCTCTATCGCCTTGGATTTCAATATCCGGCGCGCCAAGTGACACCGCTTCTTCGAAAGCGCGAAGCCCTTCGGCGGGCTTTTCCATCATGGTCAGACTGCTGCCAAGCCCCGCCTTGGCCTTCCAATTGCGCGGCGACAATTCTTCTGCGCGCGCGAAAAAACCAAAAGCGGCATTGGTATCGCCAATCGCGAGTGCGCCGCTACCGGCCTGAAGAATTGCATCCACATTATAGGGATCGCGGGCAAGAATCTTCAGATTTTCAGAAAGTTGTGCCGCTGCGTTGGTCATTGTGGAAGAGGCCGGCGGAACCGCCGACCCGATGGGTTGAGCCGACAGCGGGGCCGCCAAGCTGATCGCCAGCGCCATCAGGCCCGCGACAGATTTCGCAACTTTAGTCATGCACGCTATCTAAACCGGTCTCGCAGACGCGCAAGACCGGACCCGAGAAACCGGGATAGGGCGTGGCCCGCCTCGGTTAGAAAGCGGGCCATATTGATCCAATCGGTTTACTGGTTGTTCTGTCGGTTAAGAAACCGGGGAATGTCCAAAGGCTCTGATTTGGCGCTGTCATCGACCTTTGCCGCGCCCCGGGCGATGTTGGACATCCGCTCAAACAGGGTTGCCCCGGCTGACGGACGTGCTGCCGGACGTTCAGGCTCCAGCTCCGGGGCGGGCGTTGGATCGACCGCGGGTTCCGACTGCGGTGAAATTTCTGCCGTAAACCAAGACGGCGCATCGCCCGACGACGGCGCCTCTTGCGCCAATGGCAGAGGATTGGGCGATGCCGGCTCTGCAAAAGACCCTGCGCCCAGCACCAACTCGTCTTCCTGCGTCGGATCGCTCAAGACGAGTTCATCGTCAGTAAGCGCGACAGCCTGCATCCCAAGATCAAGCGGCTCTTCTGCCTCAACCACAGGGGTTGGCGCCGCAATGATCGGCGCTTCTTCAACGGGCGCAACTGACATCGGTTCGGCCGGAGCAGGTGCCGCCGGCTGCGACGCGTCAGCCTTTCGGTTGGGCATCAATGAAAAAACCTGCGCCGGGCGCTGTTCCGCGGCAGCGCCGGATTCAATGCCCGTCGCGACAACAGACACCCGGATCTTCCCGTTCAAGCTCTCGTTGAAGGCCGATCCCCAAATGATGTTGGCATCCGGGTCCACCAATTCCTTGATGTGCGATGCCGCTTCATCAACTTCCATCAGGCGCATATCTTCGCCGCCCGTGATGGAGACGATGACACCCTTTGCCCCCTTCATGGACACACCATCCAGCAGCGGATTGGCGATAGCCTTTTCGGCGGCTTCGATAGCGCGATTATCGCCCTCGGCCTCGCCCGTGCCCATCATGGCCTTGCCCATCTCGCTCATCACGGTGCGG
>JAHEGQ010000036.1 GCA_024645025.1 Sphingomonadaceae bacterium | reverse complement strand
GTGCGCGCAGCCCCTTTCACGCAACGCAACGTGTCGCCGCTTTGGCGCGTGACGTTGCCGTGTCCTCCAGCCATAATAAGGGCCCATCGAGATTCTGCGGAATGCTCGGCCTATGCCGATGACGGAACCGCTTCAGAGAGGAGTTGCCCGATGAACCAGATGTCCAGCATGACTGCCCCGCCGTCCGACAAGGCTGAAATCGTTGATGTGCCTTTTGCGCATCGTTCGCTTGTTGAACGGTATAGCCCAGGCGGACGCTATATTGACGCGCAGACCGATGTGGACAGCCCTTGGGTTCCCTTTGGGGAAAATGCTGCCATCAAGCATTTGGCCTTTGACGTGCGCCAGAACCTGTTTTCCAACATTTTGTGGGTAAAGCAGCCGGGTGCCATCGGCACGCACCTGCACCGCGGGACGATCACCATGGTCTGCCTTGAAGGATCGGTGCGCTATTTGGAATATGATTGGGTTGCGACACCGGGCGGCCTGATCCTTGAAGTGCCGGGGGAAAGCCATACGCTCGTGACCGACCATCCCAATGGCGTGAAGCTGTTCGGCTGGATGCAGGGTCCGATTGAGTTTTACGATGGCGACGGCAAGTTCGTCGAAACCGCCGATGTCTGGTGGTTTATGAACCACTATGAAACCTATTGTCGGGAAAATAACATCCCGATCAACCCGAAGCTGTACGTCTGAGCGTGGAGGGCGCCATGTATCTGAAAAACGCTTGGTATGTTGCCGCCTGGACCCACGAGCTGGGGGAAGAGCTGGCCGAGCGGACGATCCTTGGCACCTCCATCCTTTTGTATCGCAAGGGCAATGGCGAAGCGGTGGCAATTGGCAATTTATGCCCCCACCGCTTCGCCCCCCTGCATATGGGGCGGCGAATTGGGGACACCGTCCAGTGCAATTATCATGGCATGGTCTTTGGCGAGTCCGGGCACTGCGTGCTCAATCCACATCGCGGTGGCGTCATCTCTCCCGCGATGAAGGTTGCGGCCTATCCCGTGCTGGAACGTAACGGCGCGATCTGGATCTGGATGGGAGAGGCCAATGCGGCCGATGAAGCCATGTTGCCAGATTTTGATTGTTATTCAGCGCCCGGTTTCAAAACGATCCGGGGGATGATGGATGTTGCGGCAAATTATGAGCTGATCGCCGACAATTTGCTGGACCTGACCCATGCAGAATTTCTGCATGATGGCGCGCTGTCCAGCGAAGCCATTACCATCAGCAAGCTGGAAACGCTGGAAGCCGGGTCGACGATTTGGGCCAACCGCTGGTGCCCCAATGGCGACGCCGCCCCGGTCTGGAGCCAAATCCAAGAGCGCGTAATGGGCGTGGATCCCGCCAAGCCCATCGACCATTGGCTTTATATGCGCTGGGATGCCCCGGGCCATTTGCTTCTGGATGTTGGAATTACCGAACCCGGCAATCCGCGAGAGGAAGGGGCTTGGGTGTTTACTGGACACCATCTGACGCCGGTCAGCCCAACGCGGACGCTGTATTATTGGACGGTGGTGCGCAACCACGGCGTCGACGACCCGGAGATTGAGGCCTTCTGGCAAGGCTCAATCGATTATGCCTTTGCGGTACAGGACAAGCCGATGATCGAGGCGCAACAGGCAATGATCGGCGATCGACAGGTTGAAGACCTGAACCCTGTTGCCATTCCAGCGGATCTGGCGGGTGCTAAGGCTCGGCGGATGCTGTCACGGCTTCGGACGGCTGAGGCGAAAGGTGAGGGGCGTCCACCGCTTGGCGGTGCGGCTTTGCACGATTTGCTGGCCAAAACTGCCAAAAGCGCCAACCCGGTTTTGCCAGTCGTCTGACGCAATTTCGCCCCGCGCCGGTTGGGCACGGGGCGATCAGCCTCTCCCGTGTTTAACGGTCAAGCCGGAACCAGCCCACCCAATCGCGGCGGGCCCGCTGGTGTCGAGCGTGCGCCAAAGCGGCGCAAGCTAAACAGTCCGATCAGCCCGAGGCCAAGCAGCAAGAAACTGTCTGGTGCCGGCACGGACGTGTAAGCTTTTGCGGTTCGCGTCCAGCCCGGTTTGGTCGTCCAGCCATATCCCGTCGACACTTTATAGGATGAAGCGGTGAAGGTCATTTGCCCGGTTTTATCCAAGGCCAACGTGAATGTCTGACCTGCCGCCGCTCTATTCAATCTTGCTTTCCCGCGTTTATTGTAAGTCGTGAAAGTTAGAGTTTGAGGATCAATTTGAGCGGTGAAATTCTTAAAATTGCCCCGGAAATTGAGCAGATCTGCTGATGAAAATTCGATGATAATGTTCCCGGGCATGGTGATTTTGCCGGTGGCTGATTTGGTGTCGATTGTGAAGGTGCCGGCACCTTTCCAGTTGGTTCCGCCGGCTGGCTTTAGCGAATAGGTGTAAATGGTCGCAAAAGCGGGGCTGGCTGTGGTCGCCGCCAAAGCAAGCGCCAGCAGCGTCAGGATAAATCTCTTCATTCTGCCCATCCTTGTCAAACGGAGGCCGCGTGTTTGGTCGACACGTCGATCTGGAAGCGCGGGGTTGAGGGATTGTTTAAGCATTGGCCTTATCCTCTGGGTTGGCGGACCTATACAGCGACGGCTTTTGGGCCTTTTCAGCATGGGCATCCGACCATCAACTTTGGTGCGAGGTGGAAATGCTTTCTTCATCCGGGCGGAACGAGCAACGCGCAAAGAGGGTTAATCTGGCGATTACGGGCCTTATGGCGCTGGTTTCGGCGTGCGGATCTGAACCTGTCCCAAATGCGAACACGATTCGGGGTGTCTATGAACACCATGATCTGAAGCAGGCACGTCTGCTTCTGGATCGCGCCCTTAAGGCGGATCCCGACAATGCGGAATTGCGCCTGTTAAGTGGACAAATTGCGCTGGAGACAGGCAATTTGGATTATGCACAGTCTGAGTTTGACCAGATTAGCCGCGACCCCAATTGGGGCGGCGCGGCGCGCAGCTTGCTCGCCAAGGCCTATTTTTTGAACGATAATCCGCGCAAGGCGTTGGCCGTTTTAGGGTCTGCTGACCCCATTGATGGCTTGGGGTTTGGAATTAAGGCTTTGGCCATCGCGACCTTGGGAGATGAAACGCAGGCAGAAGGCATTTTGGCCGCGGGCCTGGTCAAATTTCCCAATTCACCAGATCTTGTCTTGCTGTCGGCAATGACCGCCTTTGCCTCTGGCAATCAAGATGTTGCCCTAGAACGGACGCAAGAGGCGTTGCGTTTGCGCCCCAACGATGTTGCCGCGCTGACCTTTGCGGTGCGCTTGGCGCTGGCGATGCAGGACAAGGCGGTCGCGCTGAACGGGGTGAACACAATCTTGCGCCTGCAACCCAATAACCGCTTTGGCCTGATGACCAAGGCTGCCATCCGCTATGATGCGGGGGATCGTGCAGGTGCCGAGCTGCTCTTGCGCCAAGTTGTGAAACAGAGTGGCAGCGATGTCGCAATGCCCCGCTATTTTCAGGCGCAAATGGCCTTTGATCAAGGCCAGTATAAGCAGGCATCGGCGCTTTTGGCGACCGTCCCTGAGCCGAAGGACTTTCTGCCAGCTGTGCGGTTAAAAGGTGTTTTGGCCTCTTATGAAAATCGCAATGAAGAGGCGATCAGCCTCCTGCAATATTATCTGGAGCAGGGGGGGGAAGATGGCTTGGCGCGCTATGCACTGGCGGTGGCGCTGGGCCGGGTTGGGGATGTCGGAAGGGCGCTGCAGTATCTGCGGCCCGTGGCAGAGGCCCCCAATGCCAATGCGTCAACGCGCGCCTTGATGACGAGGCTGACGGCCTTGTCGAACGGCTCTGCGGCGGGACAAGGCGTGGCCCCTGATGCCCAGTCTGAAGAGCAACTGCGCGCCGCAGAAGCGGCACTGATTGCCAGCAATTGGCAAAAAGCTGGGTCGATCTACGATGCGCTGTTGCGCGCCAATCCGCAAACGCAGGACCGGCGCTTGCTGAATAATGCTGCGCTTGCCCGACAAATGGGCGGCGATCTGGCGGGCGCGGAACGGCTGATCCGCCGCGCCATGGCTGTTGCCCCGGGCGATCCGGTGGTGCTGGATACGGCCGCGTGGATATTGTTCAAGAAAAATGGCTGGACCCCGGAGGCGGAGGCGCTATCGCGGCGGGCGGCGGCGGCGCTGCCGCAGGATCGCGATGTCCAATACCACGCGCGGACAATCGCGGCGGCGCGTTAGGCGGCTACGCGATCATCCGCAGCGATGCTCTGTGCCAGATGCTGGCCCGACAGCCAGCCGCTTTCGATCCGTGGGCCCAGGAGCCAGTCGCCGCAAACACCCAGCCCAAGGGCGGGGTTCCACATCGATCCTGCGCCAAGGCCGGCCGACATGGCATAGCGCCAGCGATGGGGGGATTGGGCAATGGGCTTGGGCAGGGGGCTACCCAGCCCTTCCTCAAGCGCCGTGAACAAAAGGTCCGCCACCGTTTCAGCGGGGCTGTTAAGATGCGCGGTTGACCAAGAGGCATTGGCCTGCACCACCCAGCGTTCCATGCCGGTGCGTCCGGGCTTTGCCAGCTCCCGGGAGGCCCACCCAATGGCCCCATAATCGCGCAGGAACAGCGTGTCGCCCGGCAGGGGTGTGTCAAAGGCATAAAGCACCGTCCAGCAGGGCTGAAAGCGCGCCAGCATTGCCCGGCGGACCATCTCAAAATCATAATGCGCTGTATCCTCCGCAGCACCAACCAGCGACCAGCCTTGGGATGCTTTGGTCAGCCCGTCGATCCGACTATTCCAACGCACATCAAATCCGCTGGAGAGGTGCCGAATGATTGCATTCATGGTCGGCGTCCCGACCCAAGCGTCATCAGAAATAACCGGCCAGTGCGCTGCCGCCCCTGCGCGTTCCCAATCCAAGACTTCGCTTTGAAAATCGGGATCGCGGGCGGTGAAATACTGGGCACCATGATCGGCCATTGTTTCCCCAAGCGGGGTGTCAAAACGCCGCGTGGACATGCGCCCCCCCGGCCCGCGGCCTTTATCGAACAGCGTCACCTTATGGCCCTGCGCCGTCAGCGCCTTGGCGCAGGACAGGCCGGAAATACCTGCACCGACGATCGCAAAGGATTGCGTCTTGGTGCCTCCGCTGCCCTGCATCATAATCTCCCATAGGGCGCGACCGCCCAAAGGATCAGGTTTGCAGCGCCCCGGCTGGGTCGGCAATCTGGGCGATGGTTCAGGGTTTAGCGGGGACGGTGCAAATCCAGCATCGCATCTGGCCGGGCCAGCGCAATCAGTCGAAGACCTGCAGCGGCCGCCCGGTCCGCCGCCAAGCTTGTGGCCGTAGAGATCGTTACCAGCAGCGAACACCCCGCGATCACCGTCTTTTCGACGAGTTCATAGCTGCACCGGGAGGAGAGCAGGAAAAAGCCAGAGCGCGGGGCGATGCCGGCACGGGCGAGCGCCCCGATCAGCTTATCGAGGGCGCAGTGACGCCCCACATCTTCCCGTGCGAAAAGGATATGGCCCTGCGGGTCGCAAAAGGCCGCCACATGGGCCCCGCCTGTTGCGGCATGAAGCGGTTGATGCGTGCGCAACGCCGCCAGTGCGGCAAACAAGGCCTTTGTTTCGATGTCCAGACCAACGGTCAGAGCGGGCAGGGGGCGGGCAATTTGTTCCAGATTTTCCAAGCCGCACAGCCCGCAACTGCTTTCCGAGACGCGCACCCTGACCCGTTCCAGCATCGGCGCGACTCGTGCTTGGGCCAAAGTGATGCGCACGACCCAGCCCTTGTCTGTTTCGTGGCAATCGAGCGCTTCAATCTCATGCGCGGCTTCGATGATCCGTTCAGATAAGGAAAAGCCAATGACAAAATCGTCCAATTGGTCTGGCGTTGCCATCATCACGGCATAGCCAATCCCATTATATTCAATGGCAATCGGTGCTTCGATGGGCAGGGTGCGCTGCGCCGGACCCGTGCCCTGAGGCGTAATACGGGTAACGGCGACGTCGCGCTGGGTGGTCACGCGTTGGTCTTGAGCCGAGTGATGGCCGCTGCCGCATCGGGCAACAGGCCATCATTATCATGCGCAAAGATCATCTGCTTCATGCGCGGATCCCAGAACAGGCGGATATGTTCTGCGACAGCCTCTGGCACATTGGGTTCATGCTGCAAATTCGCCGCAATTTGGTTCGCCATACGGATCAGGTTGTCGAGGGTGCTGCTCATTCCGCAGCCTCAACTGTGGCGGCGATCCGGCGGG
>JAHEGQ010000033.1 GCA_024645025.1 Sphingomonadaceae bacterium | reverse complement strand
TATCCTCTCCCTTTGCCTGTCCCGGCCCACCGGGCGGCATCTGCTATGGATCACGGCCCTTTGCCCCAGCGCTATCAGTGATCAGGCCGCGGGTCGAGAGGGGAGCGCAAGCCCTTCCGGAACTGCCGGGTCGTCATGCCGCTGCGCTGCTTGAAGAAGCGGACAAAATAGGCCGGGTCGGCAAAGCCCAGCCGCCCGCCAATTTGTTTGGCCGATGCAGCGGTGTGGCGCAGATAGCGCATCGCTTCCAGAATCAGTCGATCCAACAGCACATCGCCCGGCGCTTTACCCAAGACCGCGCGGCAGGCCCGCGTCAACGTCGGGGGCGCAACCCCCAATCGGGCCGCATAATCGGTGATTGGCAGATGGTCGCGAAAATGCTGATCCACCAGCGCCTCATAGGCCCGGACGATCTGGACCCGGCGATCCACGGGTCCCGGCGCATCTGCCCCCGGCCCCAAGACCTCCGTCACGACGCCCAGCACACAGGCAAGTTCGGCAATGACCATGGCGGGCACCGCGCCATGTTCGCTGGCCATGCGCAGCGCCATATCGCCCAGCAACCAATCCAGCCGGGTCGATGCGGCGCCATCATGCGCCAGCGACACAACCCGACCTTGCGGCGCTTGGATGAGAAGCCCTGCCCCAAAAGGCTGGACGCGGGGATCACCCAGCAAATCCTGCGCTATGGACAGGACCCAGCCCTGTGTCCCGGCCGAAAAGGCAAAGGCGTGGACGCAACTGCCCGGCACGCAGATGACGGCCGGCGCTGTCAGGGCAGAGGCCACCCCATCGCAATCCACCTGTGCAGAGCCTGCCGTCACCATCAAGATTTGGAAAAGGCCGGGATGGGCATGCGGCGCGATGACCCAATCATACAGGGCAGAGCGCGAAGGAATGTCTTCAAGGTGCAAAAATTCTGGCGCGACCGACCGGCCAGCCTCGCCATAAAGCGCGTAGCGCGCGATCTCATTACCGTCCCCCTGCATGGACGCACCCTGTCATCTATGCTCGAAAAGTGCAATTCTTTGTCCGCTCAGCCTCTCCCCCTTTCGGCCTTAGACGCTTAAAGACGGCTTGAAGCGACACTGAGGCAGAGGCGATATGGCGCGAACACAAGTGGCAATCATCGGCGCAGGCCCCGCAGGACTGATGCTGGGACACCTGCTGCGCGCCGACGGAATTGACTGCATCATCCTCGAACGCGCTGCCCCTGATTATGTACTGGGCCGCATTCGTGCGGGCGTGCTGGAAAAGGTGACGACCGACATCATGGCGCGGCTGGGGCTGGACGAGCGCCTAGCCAAAGAAGGTCTGCCGCATGATGGCTTCAACCTTGCCGATGGGGAGCGGCTGATCCGCATCGACATTGCGGGCCTGACCGGCAAGCAGGTAATGGTCTATGGCCAAACAGAAATTACCCGCGACCTGATGGACGCTGCCCCCGAACGCGGGCTGGAGATCATCTACAACGCCGAGGATGTGACGCTACATGATGTGGCCAGCGATGCGCCTTACATCACCTATGTGAAAGACGGCGTAAACCAGCGCGTTGACGCGCGCTTCATCTGCGGGTGCGATGGCTTTCATGGCCCCGCGCGTCAGGCGATCCCTGCCAGCGCGGGCAAAAGTTTTGAGCTGGTCTATCCCTTTGGCTGGCTGGGCATCTTGGCCGATGTGCCGCCCTGCAATCATGAACTGATCTACGCCAACCATGATCGCGGCTTTGCCCTCGCCTCGATGCGGTCACCCACCCGCAGCCGCTATTATATTGATGTGCCATTGACCGAGAAGGTGGAAGCGTGGTCGGACGATCGCCTTTGGGCGGAACTGTCGGTCCGGCTGGGCCCGGATGCCGCCGCCCATATCACCCGCGGCCCTTCCATTGAAAAGAGCATTGCGCCCTTACGGTCCTTTGTCTTTGAGCCGATGCACTATGGCAGCCTGTTCCTTGCGGGCGACGCCGCGCATATCGTGCCCCCCACGGGCGCCAAGGGGCTGAATCTGGCTGCATCCGATGTGAGCTACCTGTCCGAGGCGCTGATTGGTTATTTCAAGAAAAACGATCGAGACGGTGTGGCCGGCTATTCGCAAAAGGCCTTGGCGCGGGTCTGGAAGTCAGAACGGTTCAGCTGGTCGCTGACCAAGTTGATGCACCGCTTCCCCAGCGATGGCGATTTCGAGCGGCGCGTGCAGATTGCCGAGCTTGACTATATTGCAGCCTCAACCGCGGCGCAGAAGGTTATCGCGGAGAACTATGTTGGGCTTCCATTGTAAATTTCATTTACATTCAATTGTTTGTTAAATCCCCTTCCCCCATCCCCTTTCCCGATGCCATAAGACTGGTCTCGCCAGAAAGAGGAGCGCACAATGGCCGACGCACAAGACCCCGCCAACAACCAGCCCCCCGGCTATGTGCCGCCTAAGGTGTGGGTTTGGGACAAGGCCAATGGTGGCCAGTTCGCCAATATTAATCGCCCTATTTCAGGCGCCACCAAAGAGGTTGAGCTTCCCGTCGGCAAACACCCGATCCAGCTTTATTCGATGGGGACACCCAATGGCGTCAAGGTAACCATCCTGCTGGAAGAGCTGCTGGCCCTTGGTCACACGGGTGCGGAATATGATGCGTGGATGATCAATATCGGGTCTGGCGATCAATTTGGCAGCGACTTTGTCTCGATCAACCCGAACTCCAAGATCCCGGCGATGCGCGACTATTCGGCCAGTCCGCCGGTGCGGCTGTTCGAAAGCGGATCCATGCTGTTTTATCTTGCCGAAAAATTCGACGCATTTCTGCCCAAGGAAGCGCATAAGCGCGCCGAAACGATGAACTGGCTGATGTGGCAAATGGGCTCTGCCCCCTATGTCGGCGGTGGGCTTGGCCATTTCTACGCTTATGCGCCGTTCAAAATGCAATATCCAATTGATCGCTTCGCGATGGAAACCAAGCGCCAGCTCCACGTCCTCGACACGCATTTGGCGCAGCACAAATATATGGTCGGCGATGATTATACGATTGCCGATATGGCGATCTGGCCCTGGTATGGCTCCATCATGCGCGAAGCCTATAATTGTCAGGAGTTCCTTTCGGTCCACGAATATCCCAACCTTGATCGCTGGGTGACCGAAGTGGGCGAACGCCCGGCCGTGATCCGGGGACGCATGGTGAACCGCACCTTTGGCAAGCCCGAAACGCAGCTGCGCGAACGTCATGACGCCAGCGATTTTGAAAAGAACCGCGAAGATATGGTCATCGCCCGCGGCGGCCAGCGGATCTGAACCTCCGGCCGCCGCGTCCCGTTAGCGCGGCGGCATCCGGATGGCACCATCAAGACGAATATTCTGCCCGTTGAAATAGCCATTGCGGACCAGTTCCAGCACAAGGCTTGCAAATTCATGCGGGTGCCCCAACCGCTTCGGGAAGGGCACAGAGGCGGCCAGTTGATCAAACATCGCGGGCGCACGATCTTTCATGCCCAACATTGGCGGCGTCGCAAAAATGCCGGGCATGATCGAATTGACCCGGATGCCAAGATCCATCAGGTCCCGCGCCATCGGCAATACCAATCCGTTGACCCCGGCCTTGCACGATCCATAGGCGACTTGCCCGATCTGGGCATCCTGGGCAGCCGCAGACGCCGTGAGTGTCAGGACACCCCGCTCGCCATCTTCCAAGGGTGGCAAGGACGCCATACCCAAGGCCGACAAAGAGGCAACGCGATAGCTGGCCACCAAAATACCCTCTGCCGAAAAGGCGTAATCTTCGGTCGACAGACGGACATAGGCCTGTTTGTCCTTGTTCCAGCCAACCGTTTTTCCCCGGCGCGAGATCTGCGCGCAATGCACCAGAACCCGTTCTTGCCCATGCGCGGCCCGTGCCTTTTCAAATCCGGCGACAACGCTGCCCTCGCTGGTTACATCGACATGGCAGAAGAGGCCGCCAATCTCCTTGGCAATCGCGTCCCCTTTTTCGGCATTCACGTCGAATATTGCGACCTTGAAGCCCGCTGCGGCCAGCGCCTCGGCGCTCGCGCGGCCAAGGCCCGATGATCCCCCGGTCACGATGGCCGAAAAGCCCGGTTCAAATTTCATGTTGATCCCCTCCTCTTGGGCGGCGCGTCCCGCCGGCTGCGCTTCTGGCTAGCCTGATCACGCCGCGCTTGCCAATGCCCGTCTTTCGGCCATAGCCTTGGCGCACCACATCAAGGGAGAGGATGATGACCCCGGACCCGCTATTTGATTTCACTGGAAAAGTTGCACTGGTGACAGGCGGCAGCCGGGGCTTGGGCTATCAGATGGCCAAGGCGCTCGCCGCGCGCGGTGCCGACCTTATCATCGCAAGCCGCAAGATCGACGCCTGCCGGGCCGTTGCCGATGAACTAAGGGCCATGGGCCGCCGCGCGCTGCCCGTTGCCGCCCATGTCGGCAAATGGGCCGACTGCGACGCGCTGCTTGCTGCGGCTTATGACGAATTTGGGCGGGTCGATATTCTGGTCAACAATGCCGGGATGTCGCCAGCCGTTCCAAGCCATGAAATGCCGGAAAGCCTGTTTGATTCGGTGCTGAACCTCAATTTTAAAGGCCCCTTCCGCCTTGCGGCACAGGTCGCGCATAAAATGGCGGCGGATAATGGCGGCGCGATCCTCAACATCAGTTCCATCGCGTCGCTGCGCGCCACGCCCCTGGTTGTGCCGTATGCCGGGGCCAAGGCGGCGCTGAACGCGATGACCGTGTCCATGGCGCGCGAATATGCGCCCAAGGTCCGCATCAACACCATCGCCGCCGGTGCCTTCCTGACCGATATTGCCGAGGCCTGGTCCCAAGAGATGCGCGAAAAACAGCCCGTTGCTTTGGGCCGACCTGGCCGACCGGAAGAAATCATCACCGCCGCACTGATGCTGCTGAGCCCGGCCAGCAGCTATACGACTGGCGCAGTGCTGACGGTGGATGGCGGGGCCGGGTAAGAAGAAAATGGTGGGCGTGGCAAGGATTGAACTTGCGACCCCTGCGATGTCAACAGTGCCTAACACTTTGAAAACGCTACCTTTTTTCTTGCTAACCGATGATTTTCTCTGGGTAAAGCTAAAAATCGCAATAGGTGGTTAAATCGTCAAAACCGCTGATTATCGTGGGTCGATCATGAGCGATTGTGATCCAATTGTGATCCATTCCTGCGCAGCCAAAGGCTGGGAGCAAGCGCCTGAAAAGGCGTCTTGCACCAGACACTTTTTTGACAATGGTGCTTTGTAAGCATTCGATCCTCCTCGTGCTGAGCAAGATCATTGTGCCCGCAGATACTCTATTCCTACCTATTTTTGAGCCTTTGGCGGTGCCGTAAAATCGGGAAAGCGCCCCTCGCCCACATTATAAATCAGAGCCTTAGCTTCACGGATATAACGGCTGACAGTCGCTCCAACGACATTCGTTAAGTCTGCTGACCCAGAATTATCTGCCAAGCGGTCAACGATGCCCGATTCGACTCCAATGACGAAATTCGAAGCGTCTGGATTATTCTTCTTGGCTTCCCAAACCTTCAGCCTTGCATAGAGAGATTCAGGCGTCGTGTTTTTGCGAACTTGATACCGCGCTCTGCTGTATCCGCTCTCAGACTGCCCGTTTTCACGACGATGCTTTCGTTCCTCATCAAACGCAGGCTTAAGTTTCTTCCTCAATTCAGCCATTGTTCGATCAAGGTCGCCAGTCACGGGAATGCTCAGAAGCACACGGTTGCTTGCATCATCGCCTGCTGGAATGTGAGGTGGACTAAGGATCTCATCCTCTGGCGGTTCGCAGAAAAGCATACGACCGCCGCCAATCCACCAATTCCAAAACGAATTGCTGCGGACATCTCCGAAATCTTCAAAGAGAGCAGCCATGCGCCCAGCACCGCCATTCTCGCAGCACTCTATATACTCAGCATTCAACCTCAGAAACGCCCACCAATAATAATAGACGCTGCCCTCATGAAGCTCAGCCCCGATGTAGGACAAGCGTTTTAGCTGCTCTGAAGATGCCTGATCCTTCAAGGTGTATGGGGGAACATACTGAAAATACAGCACGGGCTTGTTATCGATGACTTTAGCGTAGCGCATGATTCCGCCCATTTCAGAAAAGTCTTAACAAGCTCGGTCTAGACCAACAGCGCCAAGGAATCCCAGATCAAGAATCGTCATTTGGCAATCATCAGCGAGGCACGAAACGCTCCGCTGAGAAACGAGCAAATCCGCTCAAATTGATTGAAAGG
>JAHEGQ010000031.1:5878-6262 GCA_024645025.1 Sphingomonadaceae bacterium | reverse complement strand
TCCTTGGTTCAGCTTTATTCGGCGCTGGTCTATGAAGGGCCGATGCTGGCCCAGCGGATCAATGAGGGGCTTGCGGCGCTGCTCCGCCGGGATGGCTTTGCGTCGGTAGCAGACGCGGTTGGCGTTGACCTTTGAGAGGGGTTGTCGCGCCCGCCAGGCGCGCTAGGTTGACGCGATGATAAAGCGCCTCCTTACCCTTTTGATCCTCATCCTTCTGCCGACGGCCGCACTAGCCGCGAACGGCGCCGTATCGGCGGCCGATCCGCGTGCGGCAGAGGCGGGGCGGGAGATGCTGCGCGCGGGCGGCAGTGCCGCCGACGCAGCGCTTGCCATGATGCTGGCACTGTCTGTCGTGGAGCCCCAGTCGTCCGGCATCGGCGGTGG
>JAHEGQ010000031.1:0-5728 GCA_024645025.1 Sphingomonadaceae bacterium | reverse complement strand
CACCCGCTGCCGCCACTGAAAACCGGTTTTTGGGTTCTGATGGCCGCCCCTTGCCCTTTCGGGATGCCTTTTTAGGCGGCCATTCGGTGGGCGTGCCGGGCAATATCGCGCTGGCCGCCAAAGCGCATGCCAAATGGGGGCGGCTGGGCTGGTCGCGTCTGTTCCAGCCTGCGATTAGCTTGGCAGAAAAAGGCTATGTCGTGTCGCCGCGCCTCGCAGGCGTCATCGCGCAAATGGCCCCGCTCTGGCAGGATATGCCCGCGATCCAGTCAATTTATTTTCAAGACGGTCGGCCCAAACAGGCTGGCGAAGTGATCCGCAACCCGGCTTTGGCCGCCACCTTGAAACGCGTTGCGCGCCGGGGTCCCAAGGCCTTTTATACCGGGCAGATCGCGCAACAGATCAGCGAAGCCGTGTCCAAGGCGCCCAAAAATGCGGCCCCGCTGACGCTGGCAGACCTTGCGGCCTATCAGGCCAAGGATCGCCCGGCGGTTTGTGTGCATTATCGGATCTATAAATTGTGCGGCATGGGCCCGCCATCGTCCGGTGCAACGACGGTGTTCCAAATCCTCGGCTTGGTCGAACGCTTTGACCTAAAGGCGCTGGGGCCGGAAGACCCTAAGGCATGGCATTTGATCGCCGAGGCTATGCTGCTCGCTTATGCCGACCGCGAAACCTATTTGGGGGATGCAGACTTTGTTGATGTGCCGGTCGCCGGCCTGTTGGACAAAGCCTATTTGGCCAACCGGTCGGCGCTGATTTCGCAGACCACCTCCTTGCCGCGCTATGACGCCGGGGTGCCACCCAAGGCGCCGGTCCGAACGTCGGCGATTTCCGGGGAGGTTCAGGGTACAACCCATTTCGTTGCGGCCGACCGGTTTGGCAATGTCGCGAGCATGACCTCTACCGTCGAAGGTCCCTTTGGCAGCCAGCTGGTGGCAGCGGGCATGGTGTTGAACAACGAATTGACCGACTTCACCTTTGCCCCGGTGCGCGATGGCGCCCCCGTTGCCAACCGCGTGCAGGCGGGCAAGCGGCCGGTGTCATCCATGTCGCCGACCATTGTCTATGGTCCGGATGACAAGCCCATCTTCATTGTGGGGGCCGCGGGCGGCAAGCGGATCATCATGCAGGTCGCAAAGACGTTGATCGCGCACCTGGATTGGGGGTTGTCCGCACAAGCAGCGATTGCGGCCCCCAATATTTTCTTTGCGGGCGACACCATCCTTGTTGAAAGCGGCACCCCCTTGGCTGCTAAGGCAGAGGCGCTTGCAGGCTTTGGCCGCGCAGTGACTGTCAATCCGATCAGCCCGTCCAAGGCCAATGCAGCAGAATTGACACCGACCGGTTGGGTTGGGGCGGCAGACCCGCGCAGTGATGGTGTGGGGTTGAGTGAATGACCAAGGCACGCCATTGAGATGGTGAGAAAAGATCCAGACGAGAAAAAGTAGGAGTGGGACTGATGCGGGAGCTTGAGCATTTCCCGAACCTTGTGACGATGTTCTTCCGTCGCGCGGCAGAAAAGGGGGATGCGCCCTTTTTATGGGCGAAGTCGGCGGGCAGCTGGCAACCGATCAGCTGGTCAGACGCCGCCCGGCAGGTTGCCTCTTTGGCGCAGTCGCTGAAGGACATCGGGCTGGAACCGGGCGACCGGGTTATGCTGGTTTCCGAAAACCGGCCGGAATGGTGCATCGCCGATCTTGGCATCATGGCCGCCGGCTGTGTGACAGTGCCCACCTACACCACCAATACCGAGCGGGACCATCAGCACATTATTGAAGATTCGGGCGCAAGCGCGATCATCGTATCGACGCCCAAGCTGGCACAGGCGGTTATGCCCGCGGCCATCCGTGCCACGCGCGCACACCAGTTGATCGGCATTGAAGAACTGCGTGTGGGCCAATCGACGGGGGTGACCATCCGTAACTGGAAGGACATGGTGTCCAAGCCTGTTGATGTCGCGGCGTGCGCGGCGCATGCCGAGGCCCATTTCAAGCGCGAGGACCTTGCCTGCCTTATTTACACCAGCGGGACCGGTGGCGCCCCGCGGGGCGTCCGGCAGCACCACGGCGCTATCCTGTGCAATGTCGAAGGCTGTGCGGAGGTGATTTCGGAGGACTTTGGCTGGGAAGACGAAGTCTTCCTGTCCTTCCTGCCGCTGTCGCATGCCTATGAACATACGGGCGGGCAGCATTTCCCGATCGGGCTGGGCGCGCAGATTTATTATTCCGAAGGGCTTGAAAAGCTTGCGTCCAATATTGAGGAAACCCGGCCGACGATCATGGTCGTGGTGCCGCGTCTGTTTGAGGTGTTGCGCGCCCGCATCCTCAAGCAGATTGAAAAACAGGGCAAGCTGCCTCAGGCCTTGATGCAGCGCGCGCTGTCGCTGGGCGCGAAGGATTTGAAGGGCGGTTTGTCGCTGTGGGATCTGCCGATGAACCTTGTCATCAACAAGACGTTGCGCCCCAAGATCCAGCAGCGCTTTGGTGGGCGGATGAAGGCGATGGTGTCCGGCGGGGCCCCGCTCAATCCCGAAATCGGTGTGTTCTTTCACGCCATGGGGCTGACGATGCTGCAAGGCTATGGCCAAACCGAAGCCGCGCCTGTCATTTCCTGCAATCGGCTCAAGGTTGGGCTGAAAATGGATACAGTTGGCCCGCCGCTGAAAAATGTTGAAGTCAAGATTGCGGACGATGGCGAGATTTTGGTGCGCGGCGAACTCGTCATGCACGGCTATTGGCGCAATGAAGCCGAAACGCAGCGGGCGCTGCAGGATGGCTGGCTGCACACCGGCGACATTGGCGAGATCGACCCCAAAGGCCGCATCCGCATCACTGATCGCAAGAAGGACATCATCGTTAACGATAAGGGCGAAAATGTTAGCCCGCAAAAGGTGGAAGGGATGTTGACCCTTCAGCCCGAAATCTTTCAGGCGATGGTGTCTGGCGACAAGCGGCCGCATTTGGTGGGACTGATCATTCCCGATCCCGAATGGGCGGTAGAATGGGCCCAGGCCAATGATGAAGATTATGATCTGAACGCGCTGTGTGGTCTGCCGGCGTTCCGCAGCGCAATCATGGCAGCGGTTGACCGCGTCAATGCTCAATTGGCTGTCACGGAAAAGGTCCGCAAGATCACGCTGACAGCTGATGCCTTCACCATTGATAATGAGATGCTGACGCCCAGCCTGAAAATCCGGCGTCACGTCATCCGCCAGACCTATGGGGATCAGATCGACGCGCTGTACAAGGCCTGACTGGGACAGCGCAGCGGCGCTGGCCTAGCGGAAATTATCCTTGGCAGCGCGGCGTTCGGCCAGCTCTGCCGCAGATTTGGCGCGCATGAAGGGGTTGGTTTCCTGTTCTTCGCCAATCGTTGTGGGGACGGTGGGTTCACCCCGTGCGCGGGCAGCTTCAACATGCGCCATGCGCGCCGCGATCGCGGCATTGTCCGGCTCTGCCGCCAAGGCGTAGCGGCCATTGGATAGCGTATATTCATGCGCGCAATAAACGCAGGTGTCGGCGGGTAGTTTTGCCAGTTTTTGCATATTGGCAAACATCTGTTCGGCCGTCCCTTCAAACAGCCGGCCACAGCCCATGGCGAACAGCGTATCGCCAACAAAAATAACCTTGGCGTTGGGCAGATGAAAGGCAATGTGCCCGGCCGTATGGGCGGGTACGTCGATAATCTCAGCCCGCACGGTGCCAAGGGTAACGGTGTCGCCGCCTGCCACTTTGCGGTCCAGCGTTGGGATGCGCTCTGCTTCCGCGGCTGGCCCGGTGATCTGGCAACCCGTTGCTGCCTGAATGTCCGCATTGCCGCCTGTGTGATCCGGATGCCAATGGGTGTTCCAGATTTGGGTGATCGCCCAGCCGCGTTTTTCTGCTTCGGCCAGAACCGGTTCTGCCACCGCCGGATCCACAACGGCGGTTTCACCGGAGACCGGCTCATGCACCAGCCAGACATAATTGTCGGACAAAACGGGGATGCGGGCGATCTCAAGTGTCATGGCGCAATCCTCACCAGTGGCCGATATTGGGCATCGATGCCCAAGGCTCTGCAACGGCGAGCGGTGCGCCGTCTTGCAGAAGCTCGACCGAGATATTGTCCGGCGTGCGGACAAAGGCCATGTGGCCATCGCGGGGCGGGCGGTTGATTGTCACGCCAGCAGCCATTAGCCGATCGCAAACCTCGTAAATGTTGGAGACGCGATAGGCGAGATGGCCGAAATTGCGGCCTTCATCATAGCCCTTTTCATCCCAGTTATAGGTCAGCTCGACCTGCGCATCCTCATCCCCCGGGGCAGCAAGGAAGATGAGCGTGAAGCGCGCGGCCTCCACCTCTTTGCGATGCAATTCCTTCAGGCCCAAAAGTTCGAAAAAGCGGACCGTTGCCTCTGGGTCTGAGACGCGGATCATCGTGTGAAGATATTTGATCACCAGTTGCTCCTGACGCGGGCGGGGCGCTTCCAGTCCTGATGGCCCAGCCCTGATGGCCCAGCCCTAATGGACTGTCTGGGGCTAAGGATAGGCCGACCGCGCGACGGAGAAAAGCACTTATGTCAGCGCGGCTGAGGGGCGGGCGCTGAAGGCGGGGCGGGCTGTGCGGTTTCGGGTTGGTCAGGCGCTGTAAATTGCGTCAGTGCCCGGGACGCCGCATCGGCAACGGGCGTGTTGGGTGCCAAGTGCATGGCCTTTGTCCAGGCGGTGCGGGCCGCTTCTTCTTGACCGGCCAGGGCGGCTATGTTGCCCGCCTCTAGCGCGACAGAGCCGTCATCGGGCGCGCGCTTAGAGGCTTCGCCAATATCTTTTTGGGCGCGGTCCAAATCACCCATGCGCCTGGCGAGCGCGGCTGACAACAGCCATGCCAGCGGGTCTTCGGCCACAAGACTAAGCGCAGCATCCAGATCGGCGCGGGCCTGCTGTAGATCACCTGCCGCCACCAGCGCCCGGGCACGGTCCAGCCGGGCCTCCCCGGCATCGGGCCCTTGCAAGGTGCCAAGGATAATCGCGGCATCAAAATGACCCCGCGCAGCAATTGGGTCGCCTTGCGCCAGCGCGGCATTACCCGCCTGCACCCATAAGCCGGCTGCGCGGCCGTCTTTGGCGACTTCTGCCGCTTGGGCCGCCTGCGCAAAGGCTGCGGCGGCTGACGCCCAATTGCTGCGCGCGGCATAGGCCATGCCCAAACATTGCCGTGCCAAGATGCTGTTGCCGGCCACCCGCCAGCGGTTGGCCATGTCGACCGCGGCATCGGGGTTCTTGTCGATCTGGGCAACGCACGCGTGAAACCGGTCCGCCTCAGATGTTAGGGCAGGCGGGCCAGCGGGAGCGGCACCAACGGCAAGGCCAAGGGCAATTAACAGCGTCACAGCGTCTCCATGATATCGTCCAACACCCGTTCCAGCAGACGCAAATCTGCGGGCCGGGACAGGCGGTGGTCACCATCCTTGACCAAGTGCACCTGCACATCGGATGAACGGACGGCATCGGCTACTAGCAAGGCGGTTTGCCACGGCACGTCCGGGTCATTCTGGCCCTGCAGCAGCCGGACCGGGCAGTTGATGTCAATCGGCCCGTCTAGCAATCGCAGCGCCTGTCCAGATGCCCAGAAGCCGCCTGTCGTCAGCATGGGTTCGGGCCCATAATCAGAGGGGCGCAGCAGGCGGCCCTCTGTTTGCAAAGCCATTTTCTCGGCGTCGCTGAACCCCCATTGGGTAAAGTCGGGT
>JAHEGQ010000029.1 GCA_024645025.1 Sphingomonadaceae bacterium | reverse complement strand
GTCGCAAATTTCATTCTCATTCAGAGATTTCAGCGCAACCATGTTGATTTTTATGGAAAAGCCCTTGGTCTTTGCGGCCTCTATCCCTGCCAAAACATCGGGCAGATGGCCAACGCGGCTGATCTCTTTGAACTTGGTTGGGTCGCGCGTGTCGAGGCTGACGTTGATCCGCCGGATGCCCGCTTCCCACAGGGCGTCTGCATGGGCGGCCAGCCGGGCACCATTGGTGGTAAGCGTCAATTCGTCCAGACCCTTGCCCAGCAGGCGGCCAATCGTCTTGGCCAGATCGGTCGCCCCGCGTCGGACCAAGGGTTCGCCGCCGGTCAACCGGATGCGCGATACGCCGCGGGCAACCAGTCCCTCGGCCAGTTGGGCCAATTCTTCTAGGCTCAGGATTTCGCTGCGCGGCAGAAAGACCATGTCTTCTGCCATGCAATAGCGGCAGCGCATATCGCATCGGTCCGTCAGCGACAGGCGGACATAGCTGATGCGCCGTCCAAAACGGTCTTCAAGCGGAGAGGGCGATGCACAAGCCATAAGTGCTAGCTAGGCCCCGCGCTCACGCACGACAAGCCTCGATTGGCCGGACCGCCCATAAGCGTGCCCATCAGCGTGGTTTAACGGGTTCCATCATGTCGGGTTGCAGCAGACGGTGCATATGAACGACAACATATTTCATTTCAGCATCATCCACGGTGCGCTGGGCCGCGGCACGCCAGGCATTCTCAGCTGACTTATAGTCCGGAAAGAAGCCGACAACGTCCATCGACTTCAGGTCGGCAAATTCAAGGGCGCGCGGATCCTTCACGCGGCCGCCAAATACCAGGTGCAATTTACTCTCGTTGCTCATTATGCGTCCTTGCGTACTGTCTTTGTCGCCGCTTTGCCCGCCGTTGTCGCGGCTTTGCCAATCTTGCCGGCAAGGGTGCGCACTTGTTTGCGCGCGGCATCTGAACTGACGCCTAGCGCAATCAATTCCGCCTTGGCAACGTTACCAGCAACTTTTGCCGCTGATTTGGCTGTCGATTTGACGCTACGGCTCACGGGGCCCATGATCTTCTTTTCCCGCGCGGTGCGGGGCAACAGCGCTGCGACAAAGGCGCCAACAGCCAGCCCGCCAGCGAGGGCTGTCAGCGGATTGCCTTCCAGCCCTTTGGTTGCCGTGTCGCGTGCCCGGCGTGCGCCGCTTCGAGTGGCAGCAGCCCCTTTGGTCAGTGTGCTGCGGCCAGCTTCCAAGGCTTTGCCGGCTTTCTTGCGAAGGTCATCGGTCATGTCGTGTCTTCCTCAAAAGCTGCCGGGCCAGCCCGGCTAGGGGTTTGCGCATTAGGATGGCCACCAAGGCAGTCGCCATCAGGCCCGCAGCATAGGGCCGCGCCTTCAGGCGTGTCGTCACAGCCGCTTTGGCCTGATCGGTCGCACGTTGGGCCAGCCTTGTCGGCGCCAGCGCACGACTGGCAAGACCCAGTGTTTGTTGAAGCTGTGTCCGCGCTGCAACCAATTGATCGGCCGCAGCTATGGGGTCGGTCAGGGTTTTTGCCATGGTTTGATCACTTCTGCGAGATGTCGCGCGGCGGCCCGCGCCAACTGCCAAATGGCCAGCCCCAAAATCAGGATTGCGCCGCCAAGCGCCCAGCCAAAGCCAATGTGCATCGCGGCCCATAGCGTCAGCGCCACAATCGCAGCGACAACCAAACCCAGCGCCAACACGGCTGCGATGCCATAAAGCACCAGCGCGGGGCCGATATGCGCGATGCGGTTGCCGATTTCCGCCTTGGTATAGGCCAATTCGGCGCGGGCATAGGCGCGGGCATCCGCTGCCAATTGGCGCAGAACCGCCCGCACACCCGGTGTCGGGTCTTCCGGCGTTTCGGGGGAAGGCGTGTCCGTCATAAGGGTCAGGCGTTGTCTTCGTCCTGATCCGCCTTGAGGAGACGGGTCAGAACAAAGCCCAAGGCCGCCGCCGCGCCAATCGCCACGGCAGGCTTGCGGCGGACAAAGTCGCGCACATCGTCCAGCAGCGCGTCGACATCTTTGGCCTTCAACGTATCCGACGCCCCAGAAAGCGCGTCTGCGGCGCGACGGGCATAGGCACCATATTTCGGGCCAACGCGTTCATCGAGGGCGCGGGCCACATCTTCGACCATAGCAGAGACGCCATCCAGCGTTTCTGACGTCTTCGCCTTGCCCGTGGCAGCTGCCGTTTTGGCGGAGGTTTTGATTTTGCGCACCATCTGGCTGGCTTCTTCGCGAAACGGGATGGCGCGGGCCTCTGGCTTGGCCACCGCGACAGCCTTGCTGCGCGTCTTGGCGGTCGGCTTGGTCGTAGCCGCGCTCTTGGGTTTGGGCGCTGCTTTGGCTGCACGTGTCGTAGCTGATTTGGTTGGTGCCTTGGGTTTTGACGCAGACGGCGCACGCGGAGCCTTGGCTTTTGCAGCAGCAGGTTTCGGCGGGGTCTTGGGGGCTTTTTTGTCGGTCGTTGCCATGTCGTCGCTTTCCTCATGGTTGCGCAGCGGCTGCAGGACCGATAGAGGCCGATTTCCCATCCGCCAAGCAGCTTCGGAGTCTCATATAGTGACGGCCATTCTCGATATCCATGCCCGCCAGATCGTTGATAGCCGGGGGAACCCCACAGTCGAAGTAGACGTGCTTTTGGAAGACGGCAGCTTTGGTCGTGCTGCAGTCCCTTCTGGTGCGTCAACAGGCGCCTATGAGGCCGTTGAAAAGCGCGATGGTGGAAAGCTTTGGCTTGGCAAGGGCGTTCAGCAGGCGGTCGACAATGTCAACGGTCCGCTGGCCGAGGCCCTTTTGGGCATGGACGCTGAAGATCAGTCGGATGTCGATGCAGCGATGATCGCGCTTGATGGCACCGATAACAAAGGCAATTTGGGGGCGAACGCTATTCTGGGCGTCAGCTTGGCAACGGCAAAAGCCGCTGCGGATTCGCGCGGTCTGCCGCTGTATCGCTATGTTGGCGGGGTTTCCGCCCATGTTTTGCCCGTGCCGATGATGAATATCATCAATGGGGGCGCCCATGCGGATAACCCGATTGATTTTCAGGAATTCATGATCATGCCCGTCGGCGCGGACACGATATTCGACGCGGTGCGGATGGGATCAGAGATTTTCCACACGCTGAAGAAGAAGCTGCACGATAAGGGTCTGGCAACCGCGGTTGGTGATGAAGGGGGCTTTGCGCCCAACCTTGCTTCGGCACCGGCTGCGCTGGATTTCATCATGCAGGCGGTTGAAGCGGCAGGCTATACGCCCGGCGACGATGTCGTGCTGGCGCTGGATTGCGCGTCGACCGAATATTTCCGCGATGGTAAATATCATTTGGACGGCGAGGGGCGTGTCCTTTCGCCCGAAGAACATGCCGATTATCTGGCTGATCTGGTGGCGCGTTATCCAATCAAGTCGATTGAAGATGGCATGGGCGAAGATGATCGTGCGGGCTGGAAATATCTGACCGATAAAATCGGTTCGGCCTGTCAGCTGGTCGGGGATGATTTGTTCGTGACCAACCCCAAGCGCCTGCACGATGGGATTGCCGAAGGGCTGGCCAATTCGATCCTCGTCAAGGTCAACCAAATCGGCACGCTGACCGAAACTTTGGCCGCGGTCGATATGGCGCATCGCGCACGCTATACTTCGGTTATGTCGCACCGCTCGGGTGAAACCGAAGACGCAACAATTGCGGATCTGGCGGTTGCCACCAATTGCGGACAGATCAAAACGGGCAGCCTCGCCCGGTCGGACCGGTTGGCCAAATATAACCAGTTGATCCGTATCGAAGAAGAACTTGGACCAATCGCGCGCTACGCCGGACGGTCAATATTCAACTAATCCTCAAGGACAGGCGCAACATTTCCGGTTGACCCGGCGAATCGCTTGTGATTCAAGAGTTGTAATGAAGCAGGCTCGACAGATCTGGAACACGATGCGGACGGCTTTTGCCCCGACCTTCGCGTTCATTGTCGTGTCATTTTTCTTAGGGTCTGCCTTGTTTGGCGCCAATGGCCTGTTGGCGGGCGTGGAATATCGCCAGCAATTAGAGGTTCGGGCCAAAAAACTGGCTGAATTGCGACAGGAAAAGGCGGTTATTGCCAACCGGGTCGCGCTGTTGGATCCGCAAAAGGCCAACCCGGATTTGGTGGACGAACTGGTCCGCCGGGAACTCGGCCTTGCGCACCCTGATGAGGTGATCATCCCGCTGAATTAAGCGGGGTCGTTTCACGGGCTGCATTCGTTTCCGTAGGGGAAATTGCATTGTTGCCGTTGCGGTAAGGGCGCTTTGGTGTCTATAGGCAGCCCTCCTATCTCCCCAGGATCAAGGAAGGCTTCCCCTTGGCAAAGGCCGCACAGAAAAAAGCGCCGACCGACCTACCACTCCCAGCCCCTGCAGCGCCCAAGCGTTACAAGGCGAGCCGGGATGAACTTTTGTCGCTCTATCGCGAGATGCTTCTTATTCGTCGCTTTGAGGAAAAGGCGGGCCAGCTTTATGGCCTCGGCCTGATTGGCGGCTTCTGTCATCTTTATATCGGCCAGGAAGCCGTGGCGGCGGGCATCCAAACCGCGCTGACGGACCGCGATAGCGTGATTACCGGCTATCGCGACCACGGCCATATGCTGTTGTGCGGGATTGATCCTAAGGTTGTCATGGCTGAACTGACGGGCCGCGAAGCGGGGATTTCGCGCGGCAAGGGCGGTTCCATGCATATGTTCTCGGTCGACCATAAATTTTATGGCGGGCATGGCATTGTGGGTGCTCAGGTGCCGCTGGGGGCTGGCTTGGCCTTTGCGCATAAATATAATGAAGATGGCGGGCTATGTGTGGCCTATTTCGGCGATGGCGCCGCCAATCAGGGGCAGGTTTACGAAGCGTTCAACATGGCGGCGCTTTGGAAATTGCCGATCATCTTCGTGGTTGAAAATAACCGCTACGCCATGGGCACGGCTGTGACGCGGTCCAGCGCGGAAACGCATTTCTGGCGCCGTGGCGAGGCTTTCCGCATTCCCGGCATGGTGTGCAATGGCATGGACGTGCTGGAAGTGCGTGGTGCCGCGCAAGCCGCGATTGATTTCGTTCGGGCGGGCAATGGCCCTGTCGTGTTTGAAGCGCAAACCTATCGCTATCGCGGACATTCCATGTCCGATCCGGCCAAATATCGGTCGCGTGAGGAAGTGCAGGAGGTGCGCGAAAAGTCCGATCCGATTGACGGGCTGAAACATGATTTGGCCGAGGCCGGGATTAGCGAAGACGAGTTGAAGGCAATCGACAAGGATATCCGTGCGATTGTCAACGAAGCTGCAGATTTCGCGGAAACTTCGCCAGAGCCGAGCCCGGCTGAACTTTATACCGACGTTTTGGTGGAGAGCTACTAATGGCCATCGAATTGAAGATGCCCGCGCTGTCCCCCACGATGGAAGAAGGGACGCTTGCCAAATGGCTGGTCAAGCCCGGCGATGCTGTGCGGTCTGGCGATATTTTGGCTGAGATCGAAACCGACAAGGCGACGATGGAATTCGAAGCCGTGGATGAAGGCACGGTTGCCGAAATCTTGGTCGCTGCCGGGACAGACCATGTGAAGGTCGGCACCGTCATCGCGACCTTGGTGGGCGAAGGGGAAAGTGCCGCACCAAAGGCGTCCGCATCCGAGGCGGTTGTTGTTGAAGTGGCCACGGCTCCGCAAGCCGCTGCTCCGGTTGCTCCGGTTGCTCCGGCTGCTCCGGTGCTGACGCCAGCTTTGGTTCAAGAACTGTCCGGGGACAGGGTTCGCCTGACGGTGCGGGAAGCCCTGCGCGATGCCATGGCGGAAGAAATGCGCGCGGATCCGCGTGTTTTTGTGATGGGTGAGGAGGTCGCCGAATATCAGGGGGCCTATAAAGTGACGCAGGGCCTTTTGGACGAATTCGGCGCCAAGCGCGTCATCGATACGCCGATCACCGAATATGGCTTTGCCGGCATTGGCACGGGCGCGGCGATGGGCGGGTTGCGCCCGATTGTCGAGTTCATGACCTTCAACTTCGCCATGCAGGCGATTGATCACATCATCAATTCGGCGGCCAAGACCAACTATATGTCGGGCGGGCAAATGCGTTGCCCGATCGTGTTCCGCGGCCCGAACGGCGCCGCCAGCCGGGTTGGCGCACAGCACAGCCAAAACTATGCGCCGTGGTACGCCAGCGTACCGGGGCTGGTGGTGATCGCGCCCTATGATGCCGCGGATGCCAAGGGCCTGCTCAAAGCCGCGATCCGCAGCGAAGATCCGGTGG
>JAHEGQ010000025.1:2679-6293 GCA_024645025.1 Sphingomonadaceae bacterium | reverse complement strand
ACAGACCTCTGCGCGCATCTCATTGAAGAACTAGCCTGTCGCTAATGGCAGACGGAGATTGAAATGGAAAAGCCAATCCATAACGTCCTTTTTCTGTGCACCGGAAATTCGGCACGTTCGATCATTGCCGAGGCGGTTCTGAACACGAACGGGGCTGGACGCTTTCGGGCGTGGTCCGCGGGCAGCCAGCCAAAGGGCGACGTGCACCCCATGGCGCTTAAGGTTTTATCTGAATTTGGATTTGAGACGCAAACACTCCGGTCCAAAAGCTGGGACGAATTTGCAAAGCCTGATTCGCCGCAATTCGATTTCATCTTCACCGTCTGTGACAATGCGGCGGGCGAGGTCTGCCCCATTTGGCCAGGCCATCCAATGACTGCCCATTGGGGCATCGAAGATCCAGCAGCAGTGGAAGGCGTCGGCCAGCAAGACGCATTCGTAAGCGCGTTGACCTATTTAAGAGTGCGGATTGACCTTCTGCTCGACATTCCGATTGGCAGCCTCGACCCGCTAAGCCTGCGCCAAGCGCTTAACAGTATCGGTTGCGCACAAGGCGCTACGTCATCGCAAGGGAAGACAAGTGCATGAGCCAGCTCAACCGCCCCCGCTTATCCTTTCTTGATCGCTACCTGACGCTCTGGATTTTCCTCGCAATGGCGTTGGGCGTCTCGCTTGGCTGGATGTTTACCGGACTGCCCAGCCTGATCAGCAAAATGTCGGTGGGGTCGACAAACATTCCCATTGCCATTGGCCTGATCCTCATGATGTACCCCCCGCTTGCACGCGTGCGTTATGAGGCGCTTCCCAAGGTGTTGGAGGACAAGCGCATCCTGCTTCTCTCGCTGGTCCAGAACTGGGTCATCGGCCCCATCCTTATGTTCGGACTGGCGATCCTGTTCTTGTCCGATCGGCCCGACTATATGACAGGTGTCATCCTGATCGGTTTGGCACGGTGCATTGCGATGGTCATCGTCTGGAACCAATTGGCCCGCGGCGACACTGACTATGTCGCAGCCCTTGTTGCCTTTAATTCGATTTTCCAAATCCTATTCTTCAGCGTTTATGCGTGGATGTTTTTGGAGGTGCTGCCCCCGGTCTTAGGCCTCAAGGCTAGCATCGTTGATGTTAGCATGGGGGTGATTGCCCAAGCGGTCATCCTCTATCTTGGTATCCCCTTTGTTGCGGGCTTTGCCTCGCGCCGCATTCTAATAAGAACAAAAGGGTCAGACTGGTATCAGGCGCGCTTCTTGCCTGTGATCGGACCCATCACGCTCATCGCGCTTCTGTTTACAATTGTGGCCATGTTTAGCCTTAAGGGTCAGCAGATCCTGACTCTGCCCGGTGACGCCCTGCGCGTCGCTATTCCGCTGACGCTCTACTTCATCATCCAATTCGCCTTAAGCTTTTTCATGGGTAAATGGATGGGGTCCGATTATCCGCGCACCACGGCCGTCGCCTTTACAGCGGCTGGCAATAACTTCGAACTCGCCATCGCTGTGGCCGTTGCAGCCTTCGGGCTGGCATCGCCCATCGCCTTCGCAGCGGTTATCGGCCCCCTTGTGGAAGTGCCGGTCCTCCTGCTTCTGGTGCGCTTGGCCTTCTGGTTTGAGAGACATTGGCGCCCCGCTCTAGACTGAGCCGACCTGACAGGGTGTTATTGAAAAATGGCGCGCCCTGCGAAATGAAGAGGCGAACACTTTCTGCATCTGCCTGTCCGTTCAATTGCGGGGGATTAGGGCTGTTTAATCCGCTTCAAGGCAGGCTGGGCGAAAGGCATGGTCAACATGGTGCTGCCAATGGCCGCCAACAGCATGGCCGTGAACGCGCCGCTGGTGATGAGGCCTTTGTCGTACAGCACATTGACGAAGATAATCATGATGAGGGCTTTGGTTTGGAGCATCCACCCAATCAACCAGGCCTCGCCCTTTTTCCAACCCAAAAGACGGCCCGCAAGGCCAACGCCAAGCAACTTGCCGACCACCATGGCCGCCAAAAACAGGGCGGCGGCCGCAAAGGCCGTGACGCCCCCCATTTCCCAACTCGTGCGCAGGCCCGTTGACAGAAAGAACACGGGCATAAAGGCCAGCAAGACCGTGTCCCGGAACCGATCAATACTTTCTGTCCCGAACCAGCGTGTATCGAGCACCGCGCCAGCCAGAAACGCGCCGACCATATAATGTAGGCCGGACCAATCGGCGACAAAGCCGCACGCAGCAAGCCAGATCAGCGCACAAGGCCAGCGGTCCTTCTGGCTGATGCGCGCTATGATCCAGCGGACCGCTAAGGCCGCAAAGACAAAGCCAATCAGAAACCCCAGCTGGCGCGTGACCCGGTTCCAATCGAGGAGAAGGAGCGCCAACACACCCCAGATCAGAATGTCGTCAAGGCTGGCATAGCGCAGGATCCGTTGTCCAAGGGCCTCCCTGAAAATGCCGAGCTTTTGAAGAAACAGGACCAAGATTGGCAAAGCTGTCACGGCACAGGCCATCCCTATGCCGAGGATGAATTGCCAGTGCGCTGTGCCGCCCCCCATCCAAAGCGTTGGATCAGACAGGCGCAACAGAAGAAAGGCGGCCCCAGATCCCAAAAGCATCGGCGCACCAAGCGCGAGGCCAGCGGTCAACGCTGTCTCCCCGCGCCATTTCCATGCATCGGCCAGATCCAGTTCCAATCCTGCCGAAAAGACAAAGAGCATGACCGCCCACCAAGCGATGCCATTGAGCGCACCAATCACCGGAGGCGCAAAAACCAGCGCATGTTCTGCGGGGAAAAAGGCACCAAGCACGCCGGGACCTAACAGGATACCCGCCACAATCTGCACAACCACCAAGGGCGCCCAATGGTCTGTCCGGCCCAGTCTCCAGACAAGATAGGGCACCGCAAAGATGACGATCAACGCAAGCAGAAACAATTCTGTCACGGAAACAGCAGGGTGCATAACTAACCTCCAGTCCGCAACGTTCGCCGCGCTCAAAGCTGCCAAATGGTGGGCCGATTACGCCGCCGGTCGACGCGCGAACCAACCGAAGCCGGCAATGGCTGCATAGCACGCCGCAGGCAAGAACAACGACGCAGCAAGGCTCCCAGTGGCATCGGCAATCACACCCGTCGCAAGCGGCACCACGGCACCGCCGAAAATCGCAACATTGATGATGCCCGACCCATCGGCTGCGCGGGGACCCAATTTTTCGCAGGCAAGGCTGAAAATGGTCGGAAACATGATCGCGTTCATCAAGCCGATCGCAAGCAAGCTATAACCCGCCACAGCACCCGTACTGGCGGTGGAGAAGAGGATGAGGGCAATCGCTCCAAGCGCAACCCCACTCAGGACCTTACCAGGGCTCACCAACCGGAGGACGACCGAGCCAATGAAGCGGCCCATCATGGCGCCACCCCAGTAAAGGCCGATGAGCTTGCCGGCGGCTTGTTCCTGCAGCCCCATCACATGGTCTTGCATCAAATAGCTGACGATCAAAGACCCAATCGAGACTTCCGCGCCAACATATAGAAAGATGCACAGCGCCCCGAACCCAAATCGGGGGCGACGCAGAAGATCGAGCCCGGCCAAGCCCGTGCTTTCTTCGTGCCGCTCTCCCTTTAGCGTGTCGCGGAAC
>JAHEGQ010000025.1:0-2669 GCA_024645025.1 Sphingomonadaceae bacterium | reverse complement strand
GACCATACCCGCAACCACAGCGAGTGCTGCCGCAAGGCCGAGATAGCCATGGACGATCGCTGCAGTTTCAGCGGTCCGATAGGCGTCAAGCGCGCTGCCGGACAATTGATTGGCAGACACCGTGGCAAGCCCGCCCAAGATCAAGATCGCCCCAAAATACGGAAAAACAGTCGTCCCAAGCGAATTAAACGCCTGCGCAAAGGTCAGGCGGCTATGGGCAGTTTCTGCCTTGCCCAGCAGCGAAATGAGCGGGTTGGACACGACTTGAACCAACACCACGCCGCTTGCCAGCACGAACAAGGCCAATAGAAACAGGCCATAGGTTGCCGTCTGGCTCGCCGGGATGAACAGCAGACACCCCGTCATCATGGTGAGCAGCCCGACAACGGCCCCCCGCATATAGCCGATCTTCTTGACCAGACGCGCACCGGGGATGCCAATCACGGCATAGGCCGTGAAAAAGCAGAACTGGACCAACATGGCCTCTGTATAGCTGAGGGTGAAAAGCTCTTTCAGCTTAGGAATAATGACATCGTTCAGGCTGGTGATGCCGCCAAAGATGAAAAACAACCCCATGACAAAAAACTGAAGCTGAGGTGCTTCGATATGTTCTCCGCCCGCCGCAGCGGTATTCCCAGATTGCCCAATGGCCATGTCATTCCTCCCCTCAAACCTGCCAAAGAATTGGCGCGTCAGTGCGCCACCGGCGGGCAAATGTTTTTGGCGTCAGCCGGCGCGTCCATACTCAGCTGAATGTCCCGAATGGTGATCGACAATCCAGCGTCCGCATCGATCCTCAAGGGGGCGCCAACGCTGTCCAGCTTCGCGCCAGCAGCGGCAAAGCACCGCAGAGGGATTTGCAGCCGAGTAATTGAAGCGGTTCCGATGTTCGCCAGAACAGCCGACATATCCAGCTTACCCCCGCCGAGGGACCAGCGCACAGCGCCCGAACCAATTTGATCCACACGCCCATCAAAGATCAGGGAAGCTTCCTTGCCGGCCAAAAAGGAAACGGGCGCCCCTTCGACCGACAATTTTCCTGCACCGCGCCAAATGAACTGACGCGCATCCTCTTGGGCTGAAAGATCTACGGCGCGCGCCGAAACCACCCCGTCGGTCGCCAGATACCAAGGTGCAGGGACGATCCCTTTACGGAAAAGCGTTGTTGCCGTCGCCGCTGCATCCAGATCCACGCGCGGATCTTCATTCAGCCGACCAATCGACCCTGACGACGCATAGGTCAGCCCATGACCTGCGGGCCAGAGCGGTTGAGTGACGGGAGATCTGGCATCCGCAGGCCAAGCAAAGGGCAAACGCCCGGAAAAATCACGACGCGGCTTACCATCTCGACCTGCGATCAGGACATCTGCCACGCCCTCGCCTTGCGACCCGGGAAGCCAAGCTGCCACAAAGGCATCAGCCTTGTTGATCAAGCGGCTTGTAAACAGGGGGCGTCCGCTCAAGAAAACGATCACGACCTTCGTGCCCTGCCGCTTCAAACGGTCAATCAGCTCCTCTTCGCCAGATCGCGGCCGATAGCCGAGATTGGGAAGGTCCCCTTGATACTCGGCATAGGGGGTTTCCCCCATGACGATAATCGCAAGGTCAGTACGGCCCTTGCCCGCTTTATTGGGGTCAAGAACGGCAACACCCCCATTTTCCGAGATCGCCTGGGCGAGCGCATTGCCAATCGTGTGACCTTTGGGAAAATCAGACGCCTGTGTGTCGGACCCTTGCCAAGAAATTGTCCACCCACCGGTTTGCATCGCCATGGACTGTGCGCCGGGTCCCGCAATTAACACCCGCGCACCCGGCTTGACGGGCAAGACACCGCCTTCATTCTTCAGCAGGACGAGCGATTTGGCGACCGCTTCTCGCGCTAGCGCAAGGTGATCTGGCGCCCCGATGCTTGCCGGATTACCGCGCTCGACGCGGGTTGCCCCCATTAGCCCCAATTTGAATTTGACGCGCAAAATTCGGCGAACGGCATCATCCACGCGCGCCTGCGACACCCGGCCTTCCTTGAGGTCTGCCAGCGTGTTGTCAAACAGCCCGCGCCAACTGTCTGGGGCCATGAACAAATCAAGCCCCGCATTAAGGGCAGCAGGACAGTGGGTTACCGTGCAACCCGAAACCTGACCATGGCCGTTCCAATCCCCAACAACCAAGCCGGCAAAGCCCATCTGCTTTTTCAGCACGTCAGTGAGCAGGCTTTGATTGCCGTGGTTCTTGGTCCCGTTCCAGCTTGAGAAGCTGGCCATGACGGTCAAGGCCCCTGCATCAATCGCGGCCGGATAGCCTGCCGCGTGCACACGGATTAATTCTGCTTCTGGTAAGCGGGCATCGCCTTGATCTCGGCCATCCATTGTCCCGCCATCAGCCAAGAAATGCTTCGCAGTCGCGGCGACCTTCACCGGCCCAAGCGGCTGGCCCGGCGCCATGGCGCCTTGCAACCCCAACACCATGGCCCGGCCATAGGCTGCGACCAAAGCTGGGTCTGCTGCATAGCCTTCATAGCTGCGCCCCCAGCGCACATCTTGCGGCACGGCAAGCGTTGGCGCAAAGGTCCATTCAATCCCGCTCGCTGCAACCTCTGCCGCCGTAACCGCCCCGATCCGACGGATCAAATCCGGGTCGTGCGTTGCCCCCAAGCCGATGTTGTGCGGAAA
>JAHEGQ010000021.1 GCA_024645025.1 Sphingomonadaceae bacterium | reverse complement strand
GTGGCCCCGGGCAGGTTGGAATGCCCATGCACCGCATCAACTCCAAATAAGATCGGAATGCCTGCACCAGATTTTTCTGAGGCCGCCCGAAATTCACCGACCAGCTTCAACCAAGTCGCCGCGTCAGCACGTTCATTCCCATAAGGGCCGGAATTGCCCCCCGCTAAAATGGAACCTAGCGGATAGCGCGCCAAATCAGCTGGTGTGATTGATCCTATATCCGCTTGAATAAGCTGACCCACTTTTTGCTCAGCGGTCATCCGGCTCAACAGCGCATCAATGGCGGCTTCTGTCGCGGGGTCGCTCAATGCCGCAGGACTAGCAGCGGCTGGCCAAAGTGCTGGTTGTGCAACCGCTATATTGGCGACGGCAGGCGTGTCCGGACGGGCACCCATTTCCGCCGCAACTGCTTGACTTGCGCAGGCCGACAGCAGCGCCGCGATTGTCAGGATGAATTTACCTTGAGGCACCATTTTCGCCTATATCAGAATTATGTGAACGTTCTCAACAAATCGCAGCAGGGCGAAAGGAAGTCAAGCGGCTGGCACAATCAGGCAGAGTTAATCCTGCTTGGTGATTGCATTCGGCGCTAAGAGCCAGATAGCGGCGGCGGCCAAACCGGCAAGAAAGATAAACAAGGGCGCGAAGCCATGCTTCGGCACCAAAACCATGGCGAGCCAAGGCATGATCAGCGAGGGAGCTGTGTTGGCGAGATTAAAAAGACCAAGGTCGCGGCCACGCCTGTGCGGCCGTGGCAAGATACGCAGTGTCTGGGCCGAGTGAAGCGCCAAAAAGACCGCGCTGGCGACACCGAAAAGACCATAAGCGACCATTGCAGCCGTCGCATTTTCGGCAAACGCCATCGCGACCAATCCTAGGGCCGATATGCCGGCCGACAGCCGCAGCGGGGCTATGGGCCGATCTTGCCGGTCAGACCAGTGTCCGGCAACAAGTGCCAAGGGCGCAGAAATAACCATCACATAGCTGAACAAACGTGCAATTTGATGATCGCCCAGCGACGCATCCAATCCAGAAAGCCAGAAAAACATATAGGCAAAAAGCGTTGCCTCAGCCACCTGAACGAATAGTCGGGCAAACCACATCCGGGCCGCGCGTCCCTGCCGGGTGTGCATTGGCTCTGACGGATCTGCAACCGCTTCTTCAGCGGCCAACACCGGCGCCTTCATCAGCAATAGAGGAAGAACGCAGACCACCACCATCCCGGCGACCAGTTCCAATCTCAGTTCACCGCCGCCTAATTCCGGGCGCGTTACGATGACACCTGCCAACGCGCCACACCCCGGTGCAAAGGCCTGCAGGCCACCCAGCAAACCTTTCGACCGGTCCGGGATGATGTCGGCGGCCATCGCCGACAAGGGGCCAAGCATCATATTGAGGGACAATTGCCAACCGATAATCAAGCCGATCAGCCCGGCCAAGGAACCGACACGGCCCATCAGGAGAAGAAGAAGGGACGAACATACAAGACCACCGCAAATCCATCCGCGCCGAGTGCGTGTCAGATCGCTAAGCCATCCAAAAACAATGCCGCCCGCGCTGGCCCCCACAGCGCCGACAAATGCCAGCCAAGCCAACCAAGCCAGACCCGCATCTTGCCCGGCAAGGCCAGCCACTTTCATGGGCAAAAGGACTGTTAGAAACGGCGTATAGGCAATTACGCCGCCTGCCCAAGCTAGCGCGTAGAGCAGAACGAACCGATTAACCGCCCGTTCGTCGCTTGAATTGAGCGCAGGGCTAGCCACGCATGGCCACGATCTTTTCACCACCCTTTGGTGCCGCCACCGATTCACGCTCAATCATTGTCGCTGAAACGACCGTCAGCGCCGCAGGCGGCGCATCGCCTTTTTGCGCCGCGATGATCAACTCCACAGCCTTTGACGCCGTCATCGCAATGGGCTGGTCGACAGCCGTTAACGGTGGACGGGTGAAATGGACCAAGGGCGTATTATCAAAGCTGATCAGTGAGAGGTCTTCGGGCACAACAAGGCGCAGCGCCCGGGCCACTTCCAGCGTTGCCAGGGCCATTTGATCGTTGCTGGCGATGATAGCGGTTGGACGGTTCGGCCCAGCAAGCAATTGATGTGCTGCCTTCTGCCCCGACGCATAGCTGAAATCGCCATCCGCCAATAAGCCATCGATGGCCAGACCGGCCTCGGCCATAGCAGCACGCCACCCATCGACGCGCCACGTGCTAAGATTATATTCGGTCGACCCAGAGATGAAGCCAATCCGGCAATGCCCTTGGGCGATCAAATGACGGGTCGCTTGCCGGGCAGACCCCTCATCATCCATGGAAACCGGAATGCCCGGCGCCATTTCTTCAGAACCAATGCGCACAAAGGGGATGTTTTGGGCCGCCAGCAGCGACACAATCTGGGCATTATCGGAATGCGGCGGCGTCAGGATGATACCGTCCGGTTGAAGCGCAGCAATGGCTGCGAGCAATTCGCGTTCCACATGATCCGAATGCGTGTCGACCAGCTCGACGATCATGCGATAGCCATGTTCAGCGCATTTAAGCATCCCGCCCAGCAGCATCTGGTCCACCCAGTCGGTGCCTTGTCGCGCCTGCCAATCGGCGATCGTGCGATCCCGGTCATTGACCGCGAGGATCAGATAGGACCGGGATCCACTCATGCGCTGCGCGGCGATTGAAGGGACATATCCCAACTTGTCGATCGACGCTTGAACCCGGCGCTTCATCTCTTCCCGAACGCTCGGCTCATTGTTGATGACGCGACTGACGGTCTGCAAGGATACACCCGCGTCGGCAGCCACATGCTTGATCGTCACAGCCTGTCGACGCCTTGCCATATCCTATTCATTCCCCTTCACGTCATCGCCATTGCTGGTCTTTGGGTTCTGCCAGACACGCACCCAGTCGATTTCCATACGCTTTGGATAGCCGTCAAGCAAAACGCCCCCCAAGCCGCGCCCTTCGGCAAGCTTTCCACCAATCGCCAAGTTAAGAATCAAATGAAAAGGCTGGTCAAAGGGTGCTCCGGGGCGGGTAGATCCCGTGGTGGACCATTCCGCCGCTTGACGCGTGGCATAGGTCCTGCCGTCCACCTGCCACGTGATGCGATCCGGATACCATTCAATGCTGTAAACATGAAAGCCGCCATCCAGAACATCTGGGACAGCAACCTCTTCTCCCTTTTGCTTGTTGTTGGGCCACTTCCCGCCAAAATGAAGCGTCCCGAGGATCGTGCTTTCGCGCCCGGTTGGGCATTTGGCACACGCGACCCCAAGGTTGACCGCCTCCATGATGTCGATCTCGCCCGAAGCTGCCCACGCCCCATAGGTCTCGCGCTCAGGCAACATCCAGATGGCGGGCCATGTGCCTTGGCCTTGCGGCAAGCGCGCTCGGACCTCAATTTTGCCATAGCGCCAAGAGGCCTTGCCCCGGGTTGAAAGACGCGCCGAACTAAAGTCGCGTGTCGCCTCCGCATCGGGGTTGGGTGCTGATCGGCGCAGATGGGCAGGCAAAGCTGGCCCAATCACCCGCTCATGGCGGGCGGTAATCACCAGTTTGCCCTCTTCAATCGCGGCGTTCCGGCTGGAGCGCGTGTAGCATTGGTGTTCTTCGTTGCCGCCGCCCCAGCAATCCTCATCGAAGCGCCATTTCGCGGGATCGATCTTTTGCCCGTCAAATTCGTCCGACCAGACGAGCACCCAGTCAGTCGATGGTTGCGCGGCCCCCGGGGCAGCCAGCGCCGCCAGCGCCAGAAGAACCGGCCGAAACAAGGTCATGCCGCCGCCTCCGAAACCGCAGCGCAATAGCGCGAAATATAGGTCTGGTGGCTGGGCAGACCATCCACCGACTTTGCAACGGACTCACGCAGCGACGTCAGGAAACGGTCCAATTCATCCGGCCGCAATCGTCCCGCCACCGGGTGCCAGGATTGCGGCTCAAGGCCTTGGCCCATCATCACCTGAACCCAGCTGTTTTCCACGAACAACTCTTCATTCCGGCGGAAGACGCGACCTGTTTCCCGGAACAATTCAATTTTCTGTTCCAGCGCGGGTGGAATATCCATCGCGGCGCAATGGCGCCAAAAGGCAGAATCCCGACGCTGTGTCACCTTGTAATGGAGGATCAGAAAGTCCCGGATTTGTTCCATATCGGCCAGTTGCTGATCGTTGAATTCTGCAACGTCGCGGGGGCTGATCTGCCCATTGGGCAACATCCGGATCAACCGAAGGATGGCCCGCTGGATCAGATGAATAGAGGTGGATTCTAGCGGCTCCATAAAGCCACCCGACAGACCAACGGCAACACAGTTGCGATACCATTGGTGCCGCCGCACGCCCGTTGTGTAGCCAATGACGTTGGGTTTGGTGAGCACCTGCCCTTCGACCGAGGCCAAGAGCCTTTCCAAAGCGGCGTCCTTGTCGAGATAGCGGCTGCAATAGACAATGCCGTTGCCTTGGCGATGCTGAAGCGGGATGCGCCATTGCCAGCCCGCATCATGCGCAATCGCGCGCGTGTAAGGCACAGGGGGGCGGACGCTGGACGTCTGAATCGCGATGGCGGAATCACAGGGTAGCCAATGCGTCCAATCATCAAAGCCAACATGGAGCGCCGCTCCCATCAGCAAAGCCCGAAAGCCGGTGCAGTCAATGAACAAATCGCCGTCTATCCGGCGATCGCCATCAAGATGCAGGGCGGCGATATCGCCCGTTTCGGGATTGAGCTCGACTTGGTTGATGCGTCCTTCCACCCGGCGCGCACCATCCGCCTCCGCCCGCCGCCGAAGGAAGGCGGCGTAGAGCCCGGAATCGAGCTGATAGGCATAATTCATCCGATCATCCGGCAAATGGGCAAACTTGCCAGCAAGGGCCGCCTTCAATTCCAGACAATATTCGTCGTAGCTCTGCTCATGGCCCTTGGCCCGGCCTTCCATCCAGAAATGCTGAAATCCAGCCGACCAATGATCTTTGCCCGTCACCCCAAAGGAATGAAAATAGGTGTCCCCAACATCCTTCCAATTTTCAAATTTGATGCCCAGTTTGAAGGTTGCCTGCGTTGACCGCATGAAATCGGCTTCATCGATCCCCAGCAAGCGATTGAACAGGATGATCGGGGGGATGGTGCTTTCGCCAACGCCGATGGTGCCGATCTCTTCGGATTCGACCAGCGTCAGATCGATGACATCGCCCAACGTTCCCGCCAGCGCTGCCGCAGCCATCCAGCCTGCCGTGCCGCCGCCGGCCACCACAATCCGCATCCGCCCCTTTTCAGAAGTATTCATCGCGCAAGGCTCCTCAGCAAGCGGGCCCGTAATTGGCCCGCACTTTCCGGGTTAAGTGGCGCAAGGATGCCCCGGTCCGCCATCGGCAGATGGTCGGCCGCATCCGTGCCGTCAGAAAAGACATAATGTTCAAAAAGAGCGCGCCACCGTTCCTTATCGGGGGCAGGCAGATCGCGCAGGGCAAGGATGGCATGCAGCAGCGCATCTTCCGGTTTACCCAGAAAATGCGGCACGTCCCGCCACCAGTAATTGACGAGAATGTTGAAAGGCGCGAGGCCCTCCACATGATGCCACCAAAGGCTGGGAACGAAAATCGCATCGCCCGGCGCCAGATCTGCCACAAGCGCCGTCGATAGCGCCGCCTGAAATCGCGGATAGCGATCAAAATCTGGGGCATGGAGGTCAACCATGCTGACCGGCCGACCGGCTGGGGTGTTTTCTAAAGGGCCCAAATAGAGATTGTGAAATTGGTCGGGTGGGAAAAGCGTAAAGCGTCGCCGCCCTGCCGCACATATCGCCAAATTATCTGGCACATCATTATGGGCTGCGATGATGGTTTGCGTGCCGATCCAAATTGATTCCAATGGCCGCCGGCTGCCAAGGGGCAGTCGGTTCGCATCCGCAAGGCCCTGAAAAAAATGATCCATATCGATAGATGAAAGATAGATGACGGGGCTTTCCGGGTTCGCCTCTGCCTTAGCAATCTCCGCAAACAAGGTTTCCAGCGGTGCTTGAATTTCGCGGAAATTCATCGCCATGTCATGATTATAAAACAGACGGCGATCCCCGCCGGATAGCCCGATATTCGCAGGAAAAGACCGGTCCCTGCAATGTTCAAGAAGATAGGCCCGAACGGCATCGGCACCCTTGTGCGCCTCCTGCACCATTGGCCAATCCTTTGCCACGCCGCGGATAACGCATGGGGTGTCCAAACCTCTGAGCCGAAGATCGAGGTCAGACGGCGCACATAGCAGCTCGGGAACCGGCGTCAGCGCTGCACGGTCCGACAACGACAACTCCATATCAACGAAG
>JAHEGQ010000015.1 GCA_024645025.1 Sphingomonadaceae bacterium | reverse complement strand
GACGCCGCCGATCAGCCGGGTGGACACTCCCCAGCTGGTTGTGTGGCAATATTGCTGGGTGCCTTCCTTATCCTGATATCGGATGCCCGCAGCCTCGGCAAAGCCGGTGCCCAGATAATGCGAGGTGCCGGCCTGCAGCGCCTTGCCATCCTGCATCATCGCTTCGATCGAATAGGTGGCAACGGCGCCGGGGAAGCGTTCATTCTCTGGCTTTTCGCCTGCGACCACCGGCATGGCGAGCGGCCCTTCAGCAAAGGCGCGATACATTTCCAGCGCGCGCAGCGTCTCTGCCATCGCGTCATCCCGGTCGGCATGGGCGGTATGGCCTTCTTGCCACAAAAACTCCGAAGTGCGCAGAAACATCCGGGTGCGCATTTCCCAGCGCACCACATTGGCCCATTGGTTGGTCAACAGCGGCAGATCACGCCAGCTTTGCACCCAGCGGCTCATCGCCGCGCCGATGACGGTTTCAGAGGTGGGGCGCACGACCAGCGGTTCTTCCAGCTTGGCGTCGGGATCGGGCACCAGCTTGCCCTTGCCGTCCCCAATTAATCGGTGGTGCGTGACGACCGCCATTTCCTTGGCAAAGCCATCCACATGGTCGGCTTCCTTCTCAAAGAAGGACAGCGGGATGAAAAGCGGGAAATAACAATTCTCCACGCCCGCCAATTTGATTTCGGCATCCATCAGCTTTTGGATGCGTTCCCAGATGCCATAGCCCCAAGGCCGAATGACCATGCATCCGCGCACCCCGGATTCTTCGGCCAGATCAGCCTCCGAGATGACTTCCTGATACCAGGCTGCGAAATTCTGGGCGCGGGTGATGGTGAGTGCGTGTTTCATAGCTTTGGCGTTAGCCGAGGCGCGCGCCCAACTGCAATGCTTTGCCCAAAAATCCTTTGATCAAATGCTTTGATCCGGCTTGCGCTGCGCGGCTTGATGCCTATGCGTGGCCGTCGTGACGCAGAACCTTGTCCATAGCCACGACCGTCGGATGCTCGCGCTGGGCCTGCGGCTTTTTTCAGTGCTGGCGCTGTCGACGATGTCGCTGCTGGTCAAACTCGCCAGCGAAAGCGGCATCCGCCTGACCGAAATCATGTTCTGGCGCCAATTTGCGGCCATACCGGTGGCGCTGACTTGGGTCGCCTTTACCGCCGGGCTGGCGACGCTGCGCACCCAGCGCTTTGGCGCGCATTTGCGACGCTCCTTCATGGGCGTGACGGGCATGGTCTTTACCTTTGGCAGCGTGATCCTGCTGCCCTTGGCCGAAGCCACGACATTGGGCTTTACCGTCCCCATTTTTGCGACGATCCTGTCAGCGCTGGTGCTGCGCGAACAAGTGGGGGCCCATCGCTGGGCGGCTGTTATTTTGGGCTTTATCGGCGTGCTGATCGTGATCCAGCCGGGCAGCGGCGGCTTTCCCCTGAAAGGCGCGCTGGTGGGCCTCATGTCAGCCCTCATCATCGGGATTATCAGCATTCATTTGCGCGACCTTGGCCGCACCGAAGCGCCCGCCACCACTGTCTTTTATTTTTCCCTGCTGTCGTCGATGATGATGCTGGCGCTGCACCTTGCCCCCTTGCCGGAGGCGGCGCGAACGCTGGTGGCCTGGGGGCCGGGGGCGCATAGTCTGAACCAGTGGCTCTTGATCGTCGGCCTTGGCCTGTGCGGCGGGCTGGGGCAGATCGCCCTCACCGCCTCGCTGCGCCATGCCCCGGTGTCCACCGTGGTCGGCATGGATTATACCAGCCTGATCTGGTCGACGCTTTATGGCTGGGCGATCTGGGGCGTCCTGCCGAGCCACACGACATGGCTGGGTGCGCCCATCATCATCGCTAGCGGCCTATATATTGCGTGGCGCGAACACCGGCTTGCCATTGCCCAGCCCAAGGAGTTGACGCCATGACCCTGCCCATTTTGCACCATTGCGAAGGCGCCCGATCCTTTCGCTGCCTATGGGCCGCCGAAGAAGCGGACTTTGACCTTGAGTTGACAATGTGGCCCTTCCCGCCCCGCTGGTTTGCCAAGCAGTTTAAGGACGTGAACCCCTTGGGCACGATCCCCGCCTGGGAAGAGGACGGGCATTTGCTGACCGAAAGCGCCGCCATCTGCCAGCGGATCGCACAGGGCACCGCGCTGGAAATCCGCGCTGAAGAGAGCGATTATCTGCCCTATCTCAACTGGCTGCACCGCAGCGATGCAACGCTGACCTTCCCGCTGACAATCGTCCTGCGCTACACAAGGCTGGAACCAGAAGCGCGCCAGCTGCCGCAAGCTGTAGAAGATTATAAAGGCTTTTTCATGGGCCGCGCCAAAAGCATCGAAGAAGCGCTGGCCGATGGCCGCGACTGGCTGGTGGGCGGACGCTTTACCATCGCCGATATTTGCGTCGGCTATGCCGTGCACTTGAGCGCCAGCTTTGGCTATGACGCGGAATTGGGGCCGCTGACCCAAAGCTGGTATGCCCGGCTGAAAGATCGCCCCAGCTTTGCAGCCACCCGCGCCCGAGAAATCGCCAACCGTCCCGAAGGGCAAAGCGCGCCGCTATAACCCCAAAACCATCTTGGCGATGATGCCGCGCTGGATTTCGTTGGAGCCGCCATAGATGGAGGCGGCCCGGCCGTTGAAATAGCTGGGCACTGCCGTCAGGGCGACATCTGGCCCGATGGGCGCGATGTTGCTGCCCGGTTGACGCGCCGCAAATTGGCTGACTGCAGCATAATCGCCTGCCAATTCCACCGCCATTTCCTGTACCTTTTGCGCGGTTTCCGTGCCCTGAATTTTGAGCATCGAGGCCGCAGGGCCGGGATTCCGGCCGCGCGCGACCTCGGCCATTACGACATCCTCGCTCGCCTCAATCGCCGCAATTTGCGCCGCGAGGATCGAAAGGCGGCGGCGGATACCGGGGGTCTCAAGCAACGCCCCGCCCGCACCATTTTCAAGCTGCCGCGCATGATCGACCACCCGTGCCAAAGCGGCCTTCAGCCCGGCCGAATGGGCAACAGCGCGTTCAAATTCCAATAGATATTTGGCGACACCCCAGCCCTGATCCTCCTCGCCCAACCGGCCCGAGACGGGCACGCGGACATCTTCAAAAAAGACCTGATTGAAATCATGATCATCCGCGATGGACGGGATGGGCCGCACAGTGATGCCGGGCGTATCCATATCGAGCAGCAGGAAAGTAATCCCCTGTTGCGGGCGACCTTCGCGGCTGGTGCGGACAAGGCAGAACATCTTGGTCGCGAAATGGGCGTGGGTCGTCCAGATCTTGGACCCATTGAGGACATAATGGTCGCCATCGCGATCCGCCCGCAACGACAAAGAGGCCAGATCAGACCCCGAACCCGGCTCTGAATAGCCTTGGCACCAATAATCCTCTCCCGACAGGATGCGGGGCAGATACCATGATTTTTGTTCAGCCGTGCCATAATGCATGATGACGGGGGCCACCATGCGCAGGCCCATCGGAGACAAGGGCGGCGCCCCTGCCCGCGCGCATTCTGAGGCGAAAGCGTGCCGCTCGGCCTCGCTCCAGCCCGTTCCGCCATATTGCTTTGGCCAAGTCGGGGCGACCCAGCCTTTCTTGTGGAGGATCGCCTGCCATTTCAGCGTGTGCTGCTTATCAACAAAGACGCTCGTTGATCTGGCCGCCACCTCGCGCAGCTCATCCGTCAAATTGGCGGCCAGCCAATCGCGAACTTCGGTGCGAAAGGCGTCCAAGTCCGCCGCCATGCCTAGTTCACCTGCCGATCATAGCCCGCCCAATAGGGCGCGCGCAGATCCTTGCGCAAAATCTTGCCGCTGGCGTTTCTGGGGAGTGCTTCGATCACGTCGATGGACTTGGGCACCTTGAACCCGGCAATCTTTTCCCGCGCCCAACCAATCACATTTTCAGGATCGATCGTCTTGCCGGGCTTGGGCACGCACACCGCCTTCACCGCTTCGCCCCAGCGTTCATCAGGCACACCGATCACCGCGACTTCCAGCACATCCGGGTGGCCATAAATCGCGCTTTCCACTTCGGCTGGGTAGACATTTTCGCCGCCAGAAATGATCATGTCCTTCACCCGGTCGTGGATATAAAGATAGCCATCTTCATCGACATAGCCGGCATCGCCGGTATGCACCCAGCCATCGCCTGTTAGCGTCTTCTGGGTTGCATCGGGCAGGTTCCAATAGCCCAGCATATTGTTGGTAGATCGGGTGATGACTTCGCCCACCTCGCCCGTTGGCACTTCATTGCCCTCGCCATCAATCACCTTGATCTCAACGCCGGGCAAGGGCTTGCCTGCCGAGCGCATCCGCTTGTTGCCATTGGGATCATGATCTTCGGGCGGCAGCATGACGATGGTGCCGGTGGTTTCTGTCATGCCGTAATTCTGGATAAACTCGCAGCCAAATGTCTGGATGCACTGGCGCAGTAATTCCAACGGGATCGGCGCCGCGCCATAAAGGATATATTTAAGCCGGCTATAATCCACCGTCGCACAGCGCGGGTGCTGCAACAGGATATGGAGCGCGGCGGGCACGATGAAGAACCGGGTCACCCCGCCCGTTTCAATCGCATCGAACAGCCCATCGGGCGTGAATTCTGCCAGAACATAACCGGGCAGGCCGCTGGCCAGCGCCATCACGCCAAGGCCAGTGCCGCCAATATGCGCGCATGGCATGGCAACCAGCACCACCTCATCATCTTCCCATTGGGTATAGGCAAGGCCCGCATCGGCCGTGCCTTTGCGCAGCGCAAAGAGGTTGCGGTTGGAAAGCTCCACTCCTTTGGGGTTGCCGGTCGTGCCAGATGTGTAAAGCTGAAGCACGGCCTCATCCGGCCCGGCAGGGGCAAAGTCGATCCGCGGCGCCGAGGCCGCGATCTCCCGCGCTTCAGCTTCCCCGATGAAGCGGGGGCTATGACGCAACTGCCCGTCCAGTGCCGCCTGCGCGCCTTCAAAGCCCGGGCCGGTAAAGACGATCTTGGATTGGGTATCGTTGACGATATAGGCCCATTCGGGCGGGGCAAGCCGCCAGCCAATTGGCGCCATCACGACGCCAATCCGCGCCGCTGCATAAAAAAGCGTGAAATAAATATCCGAATTCTTGCCGATCCAGCAGACGCGATCCCCCTTGGCGAGGCCGGCGGCTTTGAAGAAGGAGGCGATCCGCGCCGTCCGCGCTTCTAGGTCCGCATAAGACCAGAAGCGATCCTCTTCCCGCATCGCGAGCCGCTCTGGCCGAGCCTCGGCCCAGTGGCGAATAAATTCATCAAAGGTCAAAAGGTCCGCAACATCGGACATCCGGCAATCCTCTCACGATTCTGTTTGCCGGGATGCTAGGCGACCCTTTCCGTGCACGTAAAGCGCCGATTGCATCAGCGGCGTCGAAAGATAACCGAAAGATTATTGGCTGGCATTTCGACAACCTGATCCAAAAGCAGCCCTTGGCGGACCGCAGCGGCCTCAACATCGGCCAGATCGCGCAAGCCCCATGCCGGGTTTTGCGCCTTCAAATTGGTGTCAAACGCCAAGTTACTGGCCGCCGTTTCAATGCCTGCCCGCAGGAACGGTCCGTAAAGGAACAGCGGGCCACCAACGGGCAAGCAGCGCGCCGCGCCCGCCATCAGGCCCAAAGTCGCCGCCCAAGGCGCAATATGGACCATGTTGATGCACAAGATGGCATCCGCCCTATCCACAGGCCAGTCCGTCGACGTGGCGTCAAGCTGAACGGGCGCAAGAATGTTGGGTAGTGCCGCCTCTGCCGACCAAGCCGCAATCGATGCAAGGCCCAAAGGGTCGGCATCGCTTGGCTGCCATTGATGCTGGGCAAAGGCCTGAGCAAAATGAACGGCATGCTCGCCCGTTCCGCTGGCGACTTCCAGCACGGTGCCAGCCGACGGCAGAATATTCTTCAAAACGTCGACAAGCGCATCGCGATTGCGCGTGGTGGCCGGGGCATGGCGCTTGGCGGCGGCCCCGGCTTCGAGGACGAAAGGCTTGGGATCAGACATCCGCAGCCTTTGGCACCACCACCTTAGCGCGTGGCATTATATTGCAGTTGGGCCTGCGACAGCTGAAAACCCACCAGCAGCTCAAAACTGGACTTTTGAACAGCCGCGCGGACATCCGGGTCCGCCAGCGGATCAAGGGCTGCATCAAAATCGCCCGCCTTGCGCTTGCGGGTCAGACGTTCCTGAATGTCTGCCGGCAACGTCGCTGCGGCCTTGCTGACATAGCCCGTGGCACTGCCCTTTGCTTCTGCGCTGCGCTGACCATCGGCAAAGTCCACAACAATCACGCCAATGCGCTTGGAGACCACAGAGCGGGCCCCTTGGACGACGGTTGCGAAGTAAGGCAATTCC
>JAHEGQ010000014.1 GCA_024645025.1 Sphingomonadaceae bacterium | reverse complement strand
CGAAGAAATCCGCGATGCCGCCGCCGCGCTGCGCGCATCCGACCATCTCCATATGTCGTTCGACGGCTTTATCGAAGGCGACAAGATCGCCCGTGGCCTGACCGACGTGGTCGTGTGCGATGGTTTTTCCGGCAACATCTCGCTCAAGACGCTGGAAGGCACCGCGCGCTTTGTGACGGACCTTTTGCGCCGCGCCTTTACCAGCTCGCTCCGGTCGAAACTGGGCTTCCTCATTTCGCGCCCGGCAACCGAGTTGATGCGTCACCATCTGGATCCTGACAATCACAATGGTGCGGTCTTTTTGGGCCTCAACGGCGTCGTGGTGAAAAGCCATGGCAGCGCCAGCCCCAAGGGCGTCGCCAATGCCGTTGGTGTGGCCGCCAAGCTGGTGGATGCCAATATCACCCAGCGCATTACCGATGACTTGGCCTTCATCAAGGCCAATGGTCAGTGACATTGCGGTCGGTTATTCTGGGCACCGGTTCGGCCTTGCCGGCCCGGCGCGTTTCCAATGATGATCTGGCCCAGCGCGTCGACACCTCGGACGAATGGATCGTCGCGCGCACCGGCATCCGCTTTCGCCATTTGGCCGGCGATGGGGAAACCACAGCGAGCTTGGCGGCGGCGGCGGCGCGCAAGGCGCTGGACGCCGCCGGGGTGGAACCGGCCAGTATTGATCTGATCATTCTGGCCACAGCGACGCCGGACCAGACCTTTCCGGCCAGCGCCACCAAGGTGCAGGCCTTATTGGGTGTTGATGATTGCATCGCCTTTGATGTGGCGGCGGTGTGTTCGGGCTTCCTCTATGCCCTGTCGGTGGCCGATGCGATGATCCGTGGCGGCAACGCCCGGCGCGCCCTCGTGATCGGGGCCGAAACCATGAGCAGCCTGATCGATTGGGAAGATCGCACAACCTGCGTGCTCTTTGGCGATGGTGCGGGCGCCGTGGTGCTGGAAGGCCAAACCGGCGCGGCGGGCATCCTGTCGACAAAGCTCCATGCCGATGGTCGTCATAATGAGCTGCTCTATGTCGATGGCGGGCCGTCGACCACGCGCACGGTCGGCCATATTCGGATGAAGGGCTCGGAAGTGTTCCGCCACGCTGTTGTCAATCTGGCGACAGTGATGACCGAAGTTCTGGCGGATACCGGCCTGACGACGCAAGACATTGATTGGGTCGTGCCGCATCAGGCCAATGCCCGTATTCTGGATGCCACCGCCCGCAAATTGGGCCTGACGCCCGAACAGGTCGTGGTCACGGTGGATCAACACGCCAACACCTCTGCCGCCTCCGTGCCGTTGGCGCTGGACACCGCTGTGCGGGATGGCCGCATCCAGCGCGGCCAGCTTTTGGTGCTCGAAGCGATGGGTGGCGGATTCACTTGGGGTGCGGCTGCCATCCGTTATTGATCGATCTAACATCGCGCGCAATTGACGTGGATTGCCATTTCGATAAGAAGCAAAGTCCCAAACCATAGAGAAGAGGGAGTTGCGTAATGGCGGGAGATGGCACTCTAACACGAGCCGATCTTGCTGAGTCTCTTCACAAGAATGTGGGCCTGTCTAAGGCTGAGTCCTCAAAGTTAGTTGAATCGATATTGGACCATATGTGTTCAGCCCTGTCCAAGGGGGAAAACGTGAAGATTTCCGGGTTCGGAAGCTTCCTGCTCCGCGACAAGGGGGAACGTGTGGGCCGCAATCCTAAAACCGGTGTCGAAGTGCCAATTGCACCTCGGCGCGTGCTGACCTTCCGGGCCAGCAACACAATGCGCAGCCGGATTGCCGGCGACGCCTGATTGATGGGGGGAGCCGATGGCTGACAAGGCACCGGGTGCATTTTTAACCATCGGCGAACTCTCGTCCGAATTGGGCGTTCCCCAACATATTCTGCGTTATTGGGAAACCCGCTTTCCCAAGCTCCGGCCGCTGACGCGCGCGGGCAACCGCCGTTATTATCGGCCGGAAGACGTGGACTTGGTCCGCCGCATCCACCGCCTGCTCAATGAAGAAGGCTATACGGTCAAAGGCGTGCAGAAGGTGCTGGCCGCAAAAGCGCCCGCTGAAACCCCGGTGTCAGAGGCACCGCGACCAATCCCGGCCGCCTCTGTTGTCGCCGCCCCGACAACGCCGCCCAGCTATCTGCCCGATCTTGTCCGGATCCGTGATCGGCTGAAGGCCGCTTTGGCCGCCTGAAGCTGTTGCGGGATCAGGCCAGCGCCTCGGCAATCAGCTTGCGGCTATTCTCAATCCCATAAAGCGCAATAAAGCTGCCCATGCGTGGCCCCGCGCTGGACCCGAGCAGGGTTTCATAGAGCGCCTTGAACCAGTCGCGCAGATTTTCGAACCCGCCGGTTTTGCCGATTTCATAGACGATGTTCTGAATGTCTTCCGCACTGGTGTCTGCGGCGAGCCCCGCCAGTTCGGCATCCAGCCGCTGCAGGGCTGCCGCCTCAACCCCCGAAGGCTTGCGACGCTTCAGCGTGGGCGCGATGAAATCACGATTATACGCCAGCGCCAGATTGATCAGGTTTGCGAGCTCCGGGTGGGTCGCGGCACTGGCATCGGGCACATAATTGGTCAGATAGGCCCAAACCTGCGGCGCGGTGGCATGTTCACCCATCACGCCGACAAGATTGAGGAGCAAGCCGAAGGAAACGGGCGGCACATCTGCGGGCACAGCGCCATTGTGGATATGATGGACAGGATTGCCCAGCTGCTGCTCCAGCGGCTGGCCCGCATAATTGCCGCGGAACTGGAAATATTCATCCACTGCGCGCGGGATGACACCCATGTGCAACTGTTTGGCGCTCTTGGGCTCGCGATAGGCGTAAAAGGCAAGGCTCTCTTGCGTGCCATAAGACAGCCATTGCTCAAGGCTCAGGCCATTGCCCTTGGACTTGGAGATTTTCTCCCCCTTATCGTCGAGGAACATCTCATAGATCAGCCCTTCGGGCTTGCGGCCGCCCAGTACTTGCGCAATCTTGCCGGATTGGATGCCGCTGTCGGTCAGGTCCTTGCCATACATTTCATAATCGACGCCCAGCGCGACCCAGCGCATCGCCCAGTCGACCTTCCATTGCAACTTGGCCTTGCCGCCCAGCACCGACTGGGTGACCATCTCGCCGTCGTCCTCAAAGCGCACCAGACCGGCCTCGGCATCGACAACCTCAACCGGCACCTGCAACACAATGCCCGACTTCGCGCTGATCGGCAGGATCGGGGAATAGGTGGCGGCGCGTTCTTTGCGCAGCGTCGGCAACATGATGTCGAGGATCGCCTGATTGCAGCGCAGCACATTTTTCAGCGCCGCGTCAAAATGCCCGCCTTCATAGCGCGTGGTGGAGGAGACAAACTCATAGTCAAAGCCAAAGCGATCGAGGAATTCGCGCAGCATGGCGTTGTTGTGATGCGCAAAGCTTTCGAACTTTTCGAACGGGTCGGGGATGCGCGATAGGGGCTTGCCCAGATGCTCGGCCAGCATTGCCTGATTGGGGACATTGTCGGGCACCTTGCGCAGCCCGTCCATATCGTCAGAAAAGGCAATCAGCCGGGTTGGCATTTCCGACAAGGTTTCAAAAGCGCGGCGCACCATCGTCGTGCGCAGCACTTCGTTGAAGGTGCCGATATGTGGCAGCCCCGATGGGCCGTAACCCGTTTCAAAGATGACCGGTCCCGCCGCCTTACCTTGGGGATAGCGTTTTAGGACCTTGCGCGCCTCTTCAAAGGGCCAGGCCTTGGAAAGCATCGCTGCGTCGCGCATTTCGGTCACTTCGTGTTGCTCTTTCGTTCCAGTTGCGCCAATCCGGGGGCGTGAGACCCCCTTTGCCTTATCCTGCGCTCCATGCAAGCCATGGCGGTATCTGGATCGCGACGCCAGATGGCAAAACACGCGGGGTCAGTCGGGGCGAAGCCATTTCGATGGCCGCCGAAACCCCGATGCTGATGCTCAATGCGCCACTGGTCGCAGCCCGGCTGGGCTATGGCGAATTGTCGGGGCTGGACCTGCTGGAACTCTTTGCCTTTGTTCATCCCGCACGCTTCATGGTGCCGACGATCAAGGGGCTGGCACGCGTCATCGGTCTGGATATCCCGGCTGATGAAGGGGCCGCGGCGGCCTTGCTGGGGGCCGCGGCCACCCGCTTGCTGGCAACACTGGACGACGATTGGGCGGAACGCGAAGGCGCATGGACATCGGCACAGGCGCTGGGCCGGTTGCGCTGGCCTTGGGCAGCGGCGGTGGCAGACCATTTGACCCAACCAGACAAGGATGAACGCTGGCTGTTTTCAAAACTGCCCGAATGGGAAGAGGCCCCACCGCGCCCGGCCCCCCGCCCGGTCTTGCTCGGCGATGATGCGGTGCAGGATCGGCTTGCCGCGCTGACCGGGCAAGGGGCTGAACAGCGCGATGGCCAGCGGGCCTATGCCAAGGCGGCGGCAGCCAGCTTTGCGCCACGCGACGCGCGCGACCAGCCGCACCTCCTGCTGGCAGAGGCGGGAACGGGGATCGGCAAGACCTTGGGCTATCTGGCCCCGGCATCGCTCTGGGCAGAACGCGCGGGAGGGCCGGTCTGGATCTCAACCTATACCAAGGCGCTGCAACGCCAGCTGACAGCAGAGACAGCGCGGATTTATGGCAGCGCAGACGCGGCCAAGGGCAAGGTTGTCATTCGCAAAGGGCGGGAAAATTATCTGTGCCTTTTGAATTTGGAAGATGCGCTGCAAGGCGGCTTTACCGGCCGCGCGGCAATCTTGGCGCAGCTGGTGGCGCGCTGGGCCGCCTATAGCCGGGATGGCGATATGGTCGGTGGCGATTTGCCGGGCTGGCTGCCCACGCTGTTCCGCCGCAATGGCACAACCGCGCTCACCGACCGGCGGGGCGAATGCGTTTATGCCGGGTGCCCACACTACCGCAAATGCTTCATCGAACGCGCCACCCGCGCCTCGGCCCAAGCCGATATTGTGGTTGCCAATCACGCGCTCGTCATGGTCAACGCGGCGCGCGGCCGGGAAGAGGCAACAACGCCGACGCGCTATGTGTTCGATGAAGGCCATCATTTGTTCGATGCCGCCGACACGATGTTTGCCGCTGCGCTGACCGGGCAGGAATCGATTGAGCTGCGCCGCTGGATCATCGGCCCGGAAGGCAAGGCGCGCGGGCGCCGCCGGGGGCTCGCCGCCCGACTGGCCGATGTCGCCAGCTATGATGCCGAAGGGGCTGCAAATATTTCGGCCGCTGCGTCTGCGGCTGGGGCGCTCCCCGCCGATGGCTGGCTGCAACGCCTCTCGGAAGCGGCGCCCTTTGGCCCGATGGAAGCCTTGCTGGCGGAAGTGCGCGGCCTCGTCTTTGCCCGCGCGACCGATGAGGATGCGGGCTATGGGCTGGAAACCGAAGCGGCGCTGCTGGATGGCGCCTTGCTGACCGCGGTTGAGCCCGCGTGCAAAGCGCTGGAGGCGATTTTACGGCCCCTCATCGCCCTTGGCCGCCGATTGGAAGCCATCATCGGTGAAGGGCCCGACTGGCTTGATGGGCAGGCGCGGGCGCGGATTGAAGGCGCCTTGTCCAGCCTTGGCTGGCGCACCGATTTATTGACCGCGTGGCTCGCCATGCTCTCGCGGCTTGGCGGACCCGCAGATCCCGATTTTGTCGATTGGCTGACGGTCGACCGGATTGAGGGGCGCGAGGTCGATATCGGCCTCAGGCGCCATTGGCTGGACCCAACCCGCCCCTTTGCCCAAACCGTTCTTGCCCCGGCGCATGGCGCACTCATCACCTCGGCCACCTTGCGCGGTGGGGAGGATTGGGCCGTTGCCGAGGCGCGGACCGGGGCGCTGCATCTCCGCGGCCCGGCGGCCCATTTCGAAGCGGCAAGCCCCTTTGACTATGCAACCCAAGCCGAGGTGCTGATCGTCACTGATGTCAAGCGGGGCGATGTGCCCCAACTCGCCAATGCCTATGCGCGGCTGATTGCTGCGGCGGGCGGTGGGACACTGGGCCTGTTCACCGCGATCCGGCGGCTGCGCGCGGTTCATGCCCGTATCGCCGATCGCCTCGCGCGTGACGGCCTGCCGCTTTATGCCCAGCATGTGGACCCGATTGATACCGGCACGCTGGTTGATATTTTCCGCGATGATCCGCGCGCCAGCCTGATCGGCACCGATGCCCTGCGCGATGGTGTTGATGTGCCGGGCGAATCGCTGCGCCTTGTCATCATGGAAGGCGTGCCTTGGCCCAAGCCCACCGTGCTGCACGCGGCGCGCAAGGCCGCCGGCGGGGGCAGCGCTTATGATGATCGGTTGATCCGCGCCCGTCTGGCGCAGGCCTTTGGTCGGTTGATCCGGCGACAGGGGGATAAGGGGG
>JAHEGQ010000012.1 GCA_024645025.1 Sphingomonadaceae bacterium | reverse complement strand
CCCAGCAATTGATCGATCAACGTCGGGCCGCCTGGTCTGATGTGGCCCGACGGGTCGCACATGAGATCAAGAACCCGCTCACACCCATACAATTGGCGGCCGAACGCTTGAAACGACGCTTTACCGCAGAAATATCGTCAGATCCTGCCGCTTTTGAGAAATTGACGGAAACCATTGTCCGTCAAGTGGGCGATCTGCGCCGGATGGTTGATGAATTTTCGTCTTTTGCACGCATGCCCAAGCCCGAATTCGCCGAGGTGTCGATTGTCGATATTGCTCGGGAAGCGATCTTCCTGCACGAAGTTGCCAACCCCCAGGTCCGATTTGTGCTGCACGCGCCCAATCCTTCTCCAGTCTTATTGTGCGATCGGCGGCAATTGGCGCAGGCCTTGTCCAACATTGTGAAAAATGGCGTGGAAGCGATTGCGCAAACGGATACAGCGTCGGGCGAAATCCTCACCACGATTGAAGCGGCTGAAGATGGAACTTTGTCCATAACCGTTGCCGATAGCGGCATTGGCCTCCCGCTGGAACGGGACCGGATCATCGAACCTTATATGACAACGCGTCCCGGCGGCACGGGTCTTGGCCTGGCGATTGTAAAGAAGATTATTGAAGAGCATTTGGGCTCCATCAACTTTGATGATCGCGCGGGCGGGGGAACGATCGTCTCCATCCGCTTTAATCCGCACCAATTGAGTGCTGCGCTGGAACGTCGCGCAGTCGAAGAAAAGACCGGGCGGGAACCGCTTCCTGCCGCATTGACCCGAGCTAGGAGCATATAAGCCATGGCCCTCGACATTCTCGTCGTGGATGACGAGGAAGACATTCGTGAGCTGGTCGCCGGCGTCTTGGAAGACGAAGGCTATGCCACGCGAACGGCCGCTGACAGTGACTCAGCGCTCGCGGCGCTTGCAGATCGGCGTCCGTCGCTTGTCCTTTTGGACGTGTTCCTGAAAGGGTCGCGGCTGGACGGACTGGAATTGCTTGATGAGATCAAGAAACGTGATCCAACCCAGCCTGTGCTGGTCATTTCCGGCCATGGCAATCTGGACACCGCGGTCTCCGCCATTCGGCGCGGTGCTACCGACTTTATCGAAAAACCGTTTGAGGCGCAGCGCCTGCTGTTGCTGGTGTCACGGGCCACGGAAACAGAGCGTTTGCGCGCTGAAAATGAAACCCTGCGTGCGCAGATTGGCTTTGAAGAACAATTGAGCGGGACGTCTGGTGCAATCAATCAGGTCCGCGCGACATTGAAGCGCGTCGCGCCAACCGGCAGCCGCGTCCTTATTAGCGGCCCAGCCGGTGTCGGCAAGGAAGTCGCCGCCCGAATGCTGCATGGCTGGAGCCCGCGGGCATCCGGCCCCTTTGTTGTGGTGTCTGCCGCCCGCATGACGCCGGAACGTGTGGAGGAAGAGCTGTTCGGATCCGAACGGGCCGATGGCACAACGACGCCTGGGCTGTTGGAACGGGCGCATGGCGGGACGCTGTTTCTGGATGAAATTGCCGATATGCCGATGACCACGCAGGGCAAGATCCTGCGGGTGCTGACCGATCAAAGCTTTACACGCGTCGGTGGTCAGCGTTTGGTGAAGGTGGATGTCCGGGTTTTATCTTCAACCGCACGCACCCTGACCGCAGAGATCGATGCGGGGCGGTTTCGGGAAGATTTTTATTACCGGCTGAATGTTGTGCCTGTTTTTATCCCGGCTTTGGCAGAGCGGCGCGAGGACATCCCTTCGTTGGTTGACCATTTTGTCGCCCGTTTTGCCGCTGAACGGCGCGTGCCGACGCCGGACGTGGCACCCGATGCCATAGCTGCCCTGCAAGCCTATGATTGGCCGGGAAATGTCCGTCAGCTGCGCAATATTGTCGAGCGCACGATTATCTTGGCACCGGGGGATCGGATTGGCCGGATTGAAATGGATATGCTGCCCGCTGAAGTGTTGAACGATCCTTCGACGGGCAGTGGCACGGCGCCGGCCGTTGCCATCATGGGGGCGCCGCTGCGGGAAGCGCGTGAAGCCTTTGAGCGCGAATATCTACGCGTCCAAATCCGGCGCTTTTCTGGCAATATTTCTCGGACCGCGCATTTTATCGGGATGGAGCGGTCGGCCTTGCATCGAAAGCTCAAAATACTGGGTATGGTGGAAGATCGCGAAAACGGTGACGACTAAGACAGCCCTAATGGACGCCCTGCTTTGATTGCGTTATAAACCGATATGCCCCCGGTTTTTTGAAGGGGGAAAGGCGAAGACGCCCGGTCAAGGGCGCGACTGCGGGAAACCGCCAAAGATACAAAAAGGATGAAATATGGCCGACAAGAGCAACTCCCTTCAGGATATTTTCCTCAACACTGTTCGAAAGTCCAAGATTCCCGTCACCATGTTTTTGGTGAAGGGGGTCAAGTTGCAGGGCATTATCACTTGGTTTGATAATTTTTCGGTTTTGCTGCGTCGCGATGGCCAGTCGCAATTGATCTACAAACACGCGATTTCGACGATCATGCCCGGTCAACCGGTGGATATTGATGCAATGCGGGCGGCCATTGGCGAGAACAAGCGCGCGAAATCACTGCAGGACGTTTTCTTGTCCGCGACCGAACGCACCCAGACCCCCGTGACGATGTTCCTGGTCAATGGTGTGATGTTGCAGGGTGAGGTCGCGACCTTTGACCTGTTCTGCCTGTTGCTTCAGCGCGATACGCTCTCACAACTGGTATACAAGCACGCCATCTCGACGGTTCAGCCGGCCCATCCGCTGAACCTCGCCGAGGAAGAAGCAGGCGACGATTGAGCGTCTTTAACCGACAGGAAGAAGATGGCTTTGGCCGAGGGGCCAAGGCCGTCATTGCCTATCCCGATATTGGGTCAAGCAGCCGCGCAGCCGACGCCCGGCTGGCAGAAGCCGCGGGCCTTGCCGAGGCGATAGGTGTTTCGGTGGAAGACCGGGTCACCTATCGCATTCGGAGCGCGCGTCCCGCGACATTGCTGGGATCGGGGCAAGTCGAAGAGCTGGCAAGCCGAGTTCGCGCGATCGAGGCGGAGCTTGTGATCATTGACGGTGCCTTGACGCCGGTTCAGCAGCGCAACCTTGAACGCGGGATAAAAGCCAAGGTGATCGACCGCACCGGCCTGATCCTTGAGATTTTTGGCGAGCGTGCCGCCACCGCCGAGGGGCGCTTGCAGGTTGAATTGGCGCATCTGGACTATCAGGCGGGGCGGTTGGTGCGCAGCTGGACCCACCTTGAACGCCAACGCGGCGGCTTTGGCTTTCTGGGCGGCCCGGGCGAAACCCAAATCGAGGCTGACCGCCGCCTGATCCGCGACCGCATGGCGAAGCTGCGCAAGGAGCTGGAACAGGTGCGGCGGACGCGTGGGTTGCATCGGGATCGTCGCAAAAAAGCACCTTGGCCGGTCATCGCCTTGGTGGGCTATACCAATGCTGGCAAATCGACCCTGTTCAATCGGATGACGGGGGCAACGGTGATGGCAGAAGACCTGCTCTTCGCGACGCTTGACCCAACCATGCGCCAGATTTCCATGCCGGGCATTGATAAGGCGATCCTGTCGGATACCGTGGGCTTTGTGTCGGATTTGCCAACCCAATTGGTGGCCGCCTTCCGCGCCACGCTGGAAGAGGTGAATGCCGCAGATCTTGTCGTTCATGTGCGCGATATTTCCCACGCCGATACCGAGGCCCAACGCAGTGATGTGGAGGATGTTCTCAGCGAAATTGGCGCGCGTGGGGAAGATGCCGCCCCGATGATTGAAGTTTGGAACAAGATCGACCTGCTCGATCCTGAACAGCGTGCCTTCCATCAAGAAGAAGCGGCGCGGCGCGATGATGTTGTTTTGATGTCCGCCCTGACGGGGGAGGGCACCGACGCTTTGCTGGCTGCCTGTGCAGCGCGGCTTACGTCGACCCACCGCCTGCGGGATATTCGGCTGGCTGCGTCAAATGGCGCGGCGATTGCGTGGGTTCATGCCAATGGCCGGGTGGAACGGCAAAGCGGGGACGGCGACAGCCTGACCCTTGCTGTGCGAATGGCGGATGAAGATTATGATCGGTTTCGGGCGCGTTTTGGCAACGCCTAACGGCTAGGCCTGTCGTTTCACCTGCTGCCAAAGCGCCTCTTTGGCTTCAAGGTCGAGCGTGGAAAAGGATGCGCCAGCGCTGTCTTCCATCGCCCGAAAGCGTGTTTCAAACTTGGCATTGGCCCGGCGTAGGGCGGCTTCTGGATCAACGCCAAATTTGCGGGACCAATTGACCACCGCAAAAAGCAGGTCGCCCAATTCGTCTTCGCGGTCATCGGCATGGGTCGCAGCATCCACCTCTGCCAATTCTTCCAAAATCTTGGCGCGTGCGCCCGCCGCATCGGGCCAGTCAAAGCCCGTGCGCGCGGCGCGTTTTTGAAGTTTTTCGGCACGCAGCAGCGCGGGTAGGGCCAATGCGACACCCGCCAAAGCGCTGCCATCTTCATGCTGGGTGCGCTCGGCAGCTTTTATGCCTTCCCAATCGCCCTTGTCGGCATTGCCAAAGACATGGGGGTGGCGGCGTTCCATTTTTTCGGAAATGGCCGTCGCGACATCGTCAAAGTCGAAATCACCCGCTTCTTCAGCGATGCGGGCATGAAAGACGACCTGGAGCAAAAGGTCGCCCAGTTCATCTTTCAACGCGGCGATGTCGTTGCGAGCGATGGCGTCGGCCACCTCATAGGCTTCTTCAATCGTGTAAGGCGCAATGGTCGCATAGCTTTGGGCGACATCCCAAGGGCAGCCCGTTTCAGGGTCGCGCAGCCGGGCCATGATGGCGCGCAGCCGCGTCAGGGGTGCCGCGCTCATGCCAGTTCTGCCAGATCAAGGACGGTCAACGTCTCTGAGCGGGCCGTGCGAATATCCCGCCATAAGGCCGGGCTGGCGAGCGCATCGGGCGCAATTTCTGCCGGCCAGAAGCAGGTGACGGTTTGGCACAGCCTATCAATCTTTGCTTCATCAAGCAAAAAACGGGGGTCGACATAGGCTGGGTCGCAGACCACGCGTAACCTAAGGCAGGCAGGGCCGCCGCCATTGGCCATCGATTGACGCACATCGACGGGGATCAGGCGCCGGATCGGGCCATTGCCGGCCACCAGTTCTTGCAGCCAGGTCCAGACGCGCGGCGTGTCTTGCGCCTCTGTCGGCAGGATGAGCGCCATGCCGCCATCGGGCAGCGTGACCAACTGGGCGTTGAACAGATAGGATTGGATCGCATCGCCCAAGCTCACCCGATCAGCAGGAACCTCGATAATCTCAACTTCGGGCAATAGGCGCCGCAAATCGGCGTAGAAAACATCCTTATCGGCAAAGGCCTGTTCATGCGCGAACAGCACACGCTCATTTGCGACAGCAACGACGTCGTTATGAAAGGCGCCTGCCGCAATCGCCGCTTCGGATTGGGCAACGAATAGCGCGCGTGTTACACCATGCAATCGCGCAACGGCGCGCGACGCCTCGATATGTTGGCGCGCCGGGAAAGGCCCGCCCGCAACCCCATAAACGAACACTTCCACCCCCGGTGCGCCATGGTGCGCGCATAGCCGCATGTGGTTTGCCGCGCCCTCATCGCCAAAGGGCGGCGGAACCGGAGCATGGATGGTGAAATGAGGGCTGGCAAAGGCCAGTCGAAGCTGGGCCAGTGTGCCGGACCATTCATGGCTGCGGTGCGGCATGGTGACCAGATTGGCCACGGTCAAATGGCATGTGCCGTCCGGCGTATCTGGCGCGGGAGAGACTGTCGCCGCATTGGCCGCCCACATGGATGAGGCAGACAGGGCATTTGCCAATATTCGGGGATCGGCAGCCTCTGGCGTTGTGCCAAGCTGTGCCAGCCAGGCTGTATCAGGCCGGTCCTGTGGCAGGAATAGCCCTTGGGGAAGGCCAAGCCGCAGATTGGCGCGCATTTTTTCCAAGCCCTGAAGGGCTGCCGCGCGCGGGGCAGAGGTGCCGCCCGCATTTTTGGCCGATGCCAGATTGCCAAAGCTAAGCCCGGCATAATTATGGCTGGGACCAATCAGGCCATCAAAGTTGATTTCTTTTAGCATTTACCACCGCGGGACGATCGTGATTATATCGCCGGCGACAACACCCAGCAGGCGCGCACTATCGGGATCGATCCTGATCCCATCATCATCTTCGACAACCCAGCCATAAGCGGCACGAAACTCTGCCAATTGCCCGCAGGCCAGAAGCATTTTTTCGCCGTCCTTATGGTCGCCCAATTGATCATCAAGGGCGATGACTTGGGCGTCCTTGGCTTCCCGGATGCTGCGAATCTGGTCGGTTCTGGCGGTCATGGTCGGGCCACCATCAAAAATATCGATGT
>JAHEGQ010000094.1 GCA_024645025.1 Sphingomonadaceae bacterium | reverse complement strand
GCTTTCAGGAAGTTGATTTTGCCGCCATGTTCACGCCGCTTGCCAAATGGGCGGTGCGGATCGACGATGCGGCGCGCATCCCGGAATATGTGGCGCGCGCCTTTCATGTCGCCATGTCGGGTCGGCCCGGCCCGGTTGTCGTGGCCCTGCCCGAAGATATGCTGTGCGAACTGGCCGTGGCCGTTGATCGCCCGCGCGTCGACCCTGTCGTCCAAGCGACTGACCCGGCCCAGATGGACGCGCTGGCCGATCTGCTGAAGACGGCGAAAAGCCCCGTTGCCATTATCGGCGGGGCCGGGTGGACCGCCGATGCTGCCCGCCAGATGCAGACCTTTGCAGAACAATGGGGCATTCCAGTTGCCGCCGGCTTCCGTCGCCAAGATGCCATGGCGAACGACTCAACGGTTTGGGCGGGCAATCTGGGCTATGGGCCCAACCCCAAGCTGGTCGCCCGGATCAAGGCCGCGGACCTTGTCCTCGCCATCGGCGCCCGGTTGGGCGAAGCGACCACCGACGGCTATACGCTCATCACCCCCGACCATCCGGATCAGATCCTTGTCCATGTTCATCCCGACCCGGAGGAACTGAACCGCGTGTATCGCGCCGACCTTGCCATCTGCGCCGATATGACGCGCTTTACGGCAGCGGCCGCCGCCTTGCCCGCCCCACCCCAGCCCTTTGCTGCGGGTGCCGAAGCGCACGCCCAATGGCTGGATTGGAATAGCCCCGTCCCGTTCGATACCAAGGTTGATCTGGGCCAATGCGTGGCTGCCATGCGCGCCGCACTGCCCGCTGATGCCATCCTCTGTAATGGGGCAGGGAATTTTTCGGGCTGGTGGCACCGCTATTGGCCCTATGGCGGCCCGGGCACGCAATTGGCGCCGACAGCGGGCGCGATGGGCTATGGTCCGCCTGCCGCTGTGGCAGCAGCGCTGCGCCGACCTGACAAGATGGTTGTCGCGCTGGCGGGCGATGGCGACTTCATGATGAACGGGCAGGAATTGGCAACGGCCCTGCAATATGGCTGCAACCTGCTGGTGCTGGTGGTGGATAATGGCGTTTACGGTACCATCCGCATGCATCAGGAACGCGAATATCCAACGCGCGTCTCTGGTACCGCACTTCATAACCCAGATTTTGCGGCGCTTGCCCGCGCTTATGGCGGGTGGGCCGCGACGGTTGAGGCGACGGACGCATTCGCCCCGGCACTGGCAGAGGCGCTGCAACGCGATGGCTTGCGCCTCTTGCACCTGAAAACCGAGGCAGAACGGATCAGCGTCGGCACGACCATTTCGGCGCTGCGGGCGCGCTAGGCGCGGCGGATTGATCCTGCGGGCGCTTAATCCCCCGCGCGCTTTGCGGTGCGGAAGCTTTCGCGCGTGACGGGATAGCCCAAGCCTTCGGGGATGCAGAGGAACACCTCGTCCCCGTTTTTTTCCACCCAAGGCGTCACCATCTCAACGGGCGTGGCATGGGCATGGGCGCGGGCTTCATCAAAGCTGGAAAACTGGGCCAGCCGCTCCAGATTGCGGTGGGTCGGAAAGATGACATGCACGTCGCCGCGCAAGGCAGCCTCGATGGTCGCCTGCGCGCTATCCCAAAAGGTCCGCACATTCTCAGTCGCGTCAACAATGGCTTCGGGCAGGTCATCGGGCGCACGGGCGATATAAAACCGCGTGTCAAACACCCGCGTTTCCTTAAAATTCGGCCGCCAGCGGGCGAAGGGAACCAAGGCGTGCAGATCAAGGCTTAAGTCCGCCGCATCGAGCAACTGGCTGAACTTTTCCCGATTGTGCAGCGCGCGGCGGGCGTCCTCCAGCCATCCGGACGGCGGCGTATCCGCAAGGCCAATCGGCACGCCGCTTTCTTCGATCGTCTCTCGGATGGCGGCGATGCGCGCGGCGGCGCAGTCCCGATCCGCCAGATCATGCCGAGCGGCCAAGGCGTGATCATCCTCGTCAATTCGCCCACCGGGAAAAACAATCGCGCCCCCGGCAAAGGCCATGCCCTTTGACCGTTCCACCAAAAGAAGTTCTGGCGGACCGTCAGCACGTTCGCGGAACAGCACCAAGGTTGCAGCCGGGATCGCCGGGATGGTTTCGCCTTCTCCCGCCATTTGAATTGTCACGGCGTCCGCTCCTGTTCTGGATGAATGTCTTGCGTCATCGTCTTGGACGAGACACGACGGATCGACAAGCGTGAAGCGCGCTGGATTCCATAAGGGGCCTGACAATGGATGCACCTGCACTGATCGGTCTTGCCGCCAGCCTGAGCCTTATGGCCGGATGGCGCCCCTATCTGTGCCTTTTTGCAACTGGGCTTGCCATGGACAGTGGCCTGATATCAGCCCCTGACCATGCAGCGGGCCTCCACAGCCTTGCCCATCTATGGGTGCTGGGCCTGATCGGCATTGCGCTGGTCGCAGAATGGATTGCCGACAAAATCGCTTGGCTCGATTCGCTTTGGGACACGGCGCATGGGGCCATCCGCCCGCTGATCGGCGCGCTTCTGGCAATGACGGTGATTGATCCGGCGACCTTCGGCGGGCAAATCATTGTCTTGATGCTGGGCGGAGGCGCAGCCTTGCTGAGCCATCGCGCAAAGGCGGGGGCGCGCGCCATTTTGAACGCCAGCCCCGAACCCTATAGCAATATTGCGGTCTCGCTGGGCGAGGATGTGCTGGCCATTGGCCTGCTCGTCGTGATCTTCAAAGCCCCCATCGCCACGGTCGCTGTGGCGGGCCTGATCCTATTGGCAGATCTAAGCTTGACCGCTGCGGCGCGCCGCGTGCTCAACCGGATGTTCACTCCGCCCCGAAAGGCAGACACAGCGCCCAACGCGCCGCGCTGACCCAAAGGTCAGACGCGCATCGGCATCAAAACATAGAGCGCCGGCGATTTATCATTTTCGCGGATCAGCGTCGGGGCGGCGGCATCGGCCAGATGCACTTCCACCATATCGCTTTCTACCTGGCTCAAAATATCCATCAGATAGCGCGCGTTGAACCCGATTTCGAAAGCGTCGGACGAATATTCGCCCGGCACTTCTTCTGCTGCCGTGCCATTTTCCGGCGAGGTGACGGACAGGGTGATGCGATCTGGCTCCAGCGCCATTTTGACAGCGCGGGTCTTGTCCGACGCAATGGTCGACACACGGTCGACGCCGGCCATGAAGCTTTTGGGATCAATCTTCAGCAACTTGTCATTCGCAGTCGGGATGACGCGGCTATAGTCTGGGAAGGTCCCGTCGATCAGCTTTGACGTCAGAACGGCCGTGCCAAGGCCAAAGCGGATCTTGGTGGCGGACAGCGTGACTTCGACCGTTCCCTCCACTTCGTCCAGCAGCTTGCGGAGTTCGCCCACGCATTTGCGCGGGATGATGATGTCCGGCATGCCTTCCGCGCCTTCCGGCCGGGGCAGGGTGACGCGCGCCAAACGGTGGCCGTCAGTGGCCGCCGCCTTCAGCACCGGCTGGCCATCATCGGCCACATGGAAGAAAATGCCGTTCAGATAATAACGGGTTTCCTCGGTCGAAATGGCGAAACGCGTCTTGTCGATAATCTGGCGCAGCGCCGCTGCCGGCAGTTCAAACTTGGTCGGCAAATCGCCTTCCGCGATCACCGGGAAATCATCACGCGGCAGCGTGTTGAGGCTGTACCGCGAGCGTGCCGCGACCACCTGCATCTTGCCATCGGCCGCCGTCAACGACACCTGCGTGCCTTCCGGCAGCTTGCGGATAATGTCGAACAACGTGTGGGCCGAGACGGTGGTGGCGCCTGCCACCTCCACGCTCACGGCTTCCAACGCCTCGTTGATCTGGAGATCCAGATCCGTTGCCGTCAGCCGGATCGCGCCGTCCGCGCTGGCCTCAATCAGCACATTCGACAAAATGGGGATGGTGTTGCGACGCTCCACGACCGACTGGACGTGGCCGAGGCTCCTCAGCAGATTTGCGCGTTCAATCGTCGCCTTCATCAAAACCCCCGAAAATACGTATGCAACCGGCTGAGAGTCGGTCTTATAGATGTTCTGCGGTCATGAACAAAATCGCGAGGGACGGCAACCCCTGCCTTTCGCTTGCACTCCCATAAAATTGTGGGAAAAAGCCCAGTATGAAACTCAAAGGTCGCGTCTTCATCGCTCGCCATGGCGAGACTGTCTTTAATTTCGCAAAGCGGATGCAGGGCGACAAGCGGGATACACCGCTGACCCGGGCCGGATTTGCGCAAGCCGATGCCATGGGCGCGGCGCTGGAGAGCTGGATTCCGGCTGGCCATCAGCTCAAAATGTGGTCGTCCCCATCAGGCCGGGCGTTGCAGACGCTGGCGATCATCGCCGAGCATATTGGCCATGACTGGCACGAGGCGCTGCACGACCCCCGTTTGTACGAAATCAATGTGGGGGATTGGGCGGGGCGAACCTATGCCGAAATCATGGAAGACATGGGCCCTATCGTCGATCCTGAAACGGGCCTGTTCAGCGTGCGCCCGCCCCATGGCGAATGGTATGATGAGATTGCGGCCCGCCTGTCATCCTGGATCGCCGACACGGCGGACTTTGAAGGCGATCGGCTTGTCTTGATGCACGGGATGTCGAGCCGGGTCTTGCGCGGGCTGTTGCTGGACCTGCCAATTTTCGAGCCGTGGAAGGCCCCCATCGCGCCAAGCTTGCCACAAGGGACACTGGTGGTCATCGAAAACGGCGTCGAACAGATTGTGCGACAGGGCGGCGGCGGACACCACGCTTGAAGGCCCTGCCTGCCTTTTGCGCCACGCTGTTGCTGGCAAGCGCAGCACAGGCCCGCGACGCCCTGGGAATGTTTGACAGCTGGGGTGCATTTCGCGATCCCGCCCCTTTGCGCTGCTATGCTATCGCTACCCCGGTCATTGCGTCCAAGGGCGGATGGAAAGCCTTTGCCGCGATTGGCAATTGGCCCGACAAGGGCGTGCGCAATCAGGTCCATATCCGGTTGAGCCGGGAACGACGCAACACCGCTGACGTCTTCTTAACCGTCGGGGATCGGCGTTGGAAGCTTTTGGCCGGGCGCTACGACGGCTGGGGGCCGAGCGCCCGTCATGATGCCTTCATTGTCGCCAAGATGCGCGCCGCGCGCAGCATGAGCGTGACCAGCGTCGACGTGAATGGGCAACCCTTTGCCGATACCTATCGCCTGCAAGGGGCCGCCACTGCGATTGATGCCGCTGCCTTGGGCTGCGTGCGCCGATAACCAGACACAGGCAGGCCCAAGGCTACAGGCAGGCCCACAGCTAAGGCGTGTCTCGCATCGCCATTTGAGCAAGGGCTTCTGCCTCAAACAGCAATTGGTCGTCGGTTGCTGCTTGGGCAATCGATTCGCGCCCGACAATCGCCATCACGGGCACCGCCAGTGGCGTGATCCGATCCAGTGTCTTCCACACCAAGGTCCGGCCTGCACGGTCCAGAACGGCATCCAGCCGGGCAAGGTCTGTCATGCGGGTCCGGGCGTCGGCCCAAGCGGCCTCCATCATCAGATGGTCGGGCTCATAGCGGCGCAGCACATCATAAATCAGATCGGTGGAAAAGCTGACCTGTCGCCCGGTCTTGCGCTTGCCGGGGATTTGCCGTTCAACAAGCCCCCCAATCACCGCCACCTCGCGGAAGGCACGTTTCAACAGCGCTGAATTTTCAACCCAGTCTTCAAATTCATCTTCCAGTATGTCACGCGAAAACAGGGCCGCCGGATCGGTCACAGGCTCAAGGCTCCAGATCGCAAAGCAATAATCATTGGCAACAAAGCCAATCGGGTGCAGCCCTTGTGCGGCCATTCGGCGCGTCAACAGCATCGCAAGCGACTGATGGGCATTCCACCCCTCAAAGCTGTAGATGACGATGTAATGCTTTTGTTCGTGTGGAAAGGTTTCAACCAAAAGGTCGCCGGGCGCGGGTAAGGTGGAGACACGCGCCTGCATTTCAAGCCAGTCGCGCACATCTGCTGGAAAGCGGGACCAGCTTTCCCGATCGTGCAGAAAGTGGCGCACCCGGTCTGCCAGATGCGTGGTCAGCGGCATTCGCGCGCCCATATAGCTGGGGATTTGCGCCTTCCGGCTGGTTGCCCGCACGGTCAGGCCCATGCTGTCGGTGCGTTCGACCTCCAGGCTCATCCCCGCGAAATAGAAGGTGTCACCCGGCATCAGGCTGGCGGCAAAATATTCATCCAACTGCCCCAGTCGTCGCCCGTTGCGAAAGCGAACCTCCAGCATCGGGCTGTCGACGATGATCCCGGCGTTCAAGCGATATTGGGCAGCATATTGGGGATGGGTGACGCGCCATTGGCCATCCGCCCCACGGGTCAGACGGCGAAAACGATCATAAGCGCGCAGGGCATAGCCCCCGGTTGCGATGAAATCGAGCAAGCGGGAAAAGGTCTCGGCCGTCAGGCGGGCATAAGGATGGGCACGCCGCACTTCGGCCAGCATCGCCCCTTCATCAAAGGGGGCAGCGCAAGCACAGGCCATCAAATGTTGGGCCAAGACGTCAAGGCTGCCCGGCCGAAAATCTGCGCCATCCAGAACCCCATCC
>JAHEGQ010000091.1:448-6593 GCA_024645025.1 Sphingomonadaceae bacterium | reverse complement strand
TTCCACGCGATGCACAATGCCGCCACGGGCGCGCTTTTGGCGACGGGCGAACAAATGCTGGTCCATGTCGATATGGCGGCAGGACGCAGCGCGCCGATGCCGCCAGAGCTTCAAGCCCGCGTCAATGCCGTGCGTGCCGCCCATGCAGACCTTCCCCGACCGGCGCAGGCCGGCCGCAACATTGCCATTAAACGGAACCCAAGCTGATGCATTTTGATCTGACCTCCGAACAGCAAATGCTGGTTGAAACGGTGCGGCGCTTTGTCGAGACCGAACTTTATCCGCATGAAAAGCGGGTCGAAGAAACCGACGACGTGCCCGCAGAGCTGGCGGCGGACATCCAAGCAAAGGCAAAGGCGCTGGGGCTTTATGCCGTCAATATGCCCGCAGAGCTGGGCGGCGGCGGATTGGGAACCTTTGATACGACCTTGATGGAACGGGAACTCGGCCGGGCCAGCTATGGCCTGCAAATGGTCGTCGCGCGGCCCAGCAATATCCTGCGCGGCTGCCAAGGCAGTCAGATTGATGAGTATTTGCTGCCCACGATCCGGGGGGATCGGCATGATTGCTTGGCGATGACAGAGCCAGATGCGGGGTCTGACGTGCGGTCCATGCGCACCTTTGCCCGGCGCGATGGCGATGACTTCGTTATCAATGGCACCAAGCATTTTATCAGCCATGCTGATGTCGCTGATTTTGTCATCCTGTGTGCGGCGACGGGGGAGCAAGGGACCAAGAAGACGATCAGTTGCTTTCTCGTTGATTTCGACACGCCCGGGCTCACCCGACGTCGTGGGCCAAAATGCGTCTCGCATCGCGGATATCACCAATGTGAGCTGATCTTTGAGGATTGCCGCGTGCCCGCTTCCAGTCTGTTGGGGGAACTCGACAAGGGCTTTGAACTGATGGGCCAATGGTTGGGCTCAACCCGCCTTCAGGTCGCAACGACATCGGTCGGGCGCGGGCAGCGCGTGTTGGAGATGGCCACGCAATGGGCCGCGACGCGCAAGCAATTCGGGCAGGCGATCGGCAAGTTTCAAGGTACGGGCTTCAAGCTGGCCGATATGAAGACAGAGCTGGAAGCGGCTGAGCTTTTGACCTTGCGCGCCGCTTGGAAAGACGATCAGGGCCTCATGACCGATACTGATGCGGCGATGGCCAAGCTCTTTGCGTCCGAAGCGCTTGCCCGCGTGACGGACAACGCTCTCCAAATTTTTGGCGGGATGGGCCTGATGGATGAATTGCCGATCGAGCGGTTCTGGCGCGATGCCCGCGTCGAGCGGATCTGGGATGGCACCAGCGAGATCCAGCGCCATATCATCAGCCGCGCACTCCTGCGTCCGCTGGAACAATGAGCACCGACAGATTGGCTCGCCTGCTGCGCCCGCGCAGTCTGGCAATTGTGGGTGGCAAGGCGGCCGAGGAAGCCGTGCGCCAGTGCCGCGCGCTGGGCTTTAAAGGCCACATCTGGCCAGTAAATCCAAAGCGGGCGACGATGGGCGATTTGCCCTGTTTCCCCGATTTGGCGGCGCTGCCCGAAGCTCCCGATGCGGTTTTTGTGGCCGCCCCCGCCAACGCCACCATTGCGCTGGCAAGCGACCTGACGGGGGCTGGGGGGGCTATCTGCTATGCTTCCGATTTTGCCGAAAGCGGGGCGCAAGGGCAGGCCCGGCAGGCGGAATTGATCGCCGCGGCCAAGGGCGTGCCGCTGATAGGCCCCAATTGCTATGGGATGCTCAACCTGTTTGACCGCGTGGCGCTGTGGCCCGATCAACATGGCTGCCTGCCAATTGAGGTGGGGCGAGGGGTCGCCATTATCAGCCAAAGCGGCAATTTGGCGCTTAACTTCACGATGCAGACGCGCGGGCTGCCCATTGGCTATGTCATTTCGGTGGGCAATTGCGCGGATGTTACGCCCGCCGATCTGGTCGAGGCCTTGGTCCAGGATCCGAGGGTCAGCGCCATCGGGCTGCATTTGGAAGGTCTGGGGTCGGTCGCGCGCTTTTCGCAAGCCTGCCTCGCGGCCTGGGCGGCAGGTGTGCCGCTGGTCGCTCTTAAGACTGGCGCTTCGGAAAAAGGGGCAGCGCTGACGCTGTCGCATACAAGCTCGCTGGCTGGGGCGGATGCGCTATGTGATGCCCTGTTTGCCCGCTATGGCGTGGCACGCGTGCACGATCCCGCCAGTTTTTTGGAAACGCTAAAGCTGCTTCATGTCAGTGGTCCGTTGCGGGGTAAAAGGGTCACCAGTGCCAGTTGTTCCGGTGGCGAAGCCTCTCTGACGGCTGATCTTGCCGCGCGGGCCGGGCTGGAAACGCCAGACTTTCCGCCCTTGGCGCAGGGTGCGCTGGAGGCGGTGCTGGGGCCGCGCGTTCATGTCGCCAATCCGCTGGATTACCACACCTATATCTGGGGTGACGAAGCCGCGCAAACGGCGTGCTTTTCGGCCTTGCTGCGGGCGGATTTTGAAGCCTCGATGCTGATCCTTGATTTTCCCCGCGCAGATCGTTGCACAGGCGCAGATTGGGATGTGACGATTGCGGCCTTTCTTGCCGCGGTAAAGTCCTGCCCCGCTGCACTGGGTACGGTGCGGATGGTGACGAGTGCGCTTGCTGAAAACATGCCGGAAGACGTGGCGCGCCACTTGATGGCGCAGGGTATTCTGCCGGCCTGTGGGTTGGCAGAGGCCCTGAATGCGGTCGCCGCCGCCGCATCAATTGGGGCGGCATGGTCCTTGCCCCTGCCAGACGCTTTGCCCGAAACACCGCCCCTTGCGCCGGGCATTGTGGTGACATGGAATGAGGTTCGCAGCAAACAGGCCCTTGCCGCGCACGGCGTGCCGGTGCCGTGTGGTCGGCTGCTGAGCCTTGCAGAGCTTGAAGCGCTGTGCGCCGATGAAGCGCTGCCGCTGCCTGCGCCTTTCCCCTTGGTCCTGAAGGCCGTGGGGTCGGACTTGGCGCACAAGACGGAATTGGGGGGCGTGGCGCTTGGTCTGTCGAGCCGCGCGGACCTGCTATCCGCTGCACATCGAATGGCTGGGCTGGGCGGCACCTATCTGATCGAGGAAATGGTCAGCGGGACCGTAGCAGAACTGATCGTCGGTGTGGGGCGCGACCCGCAATTTGGGCAGTTCCTGACGCTGGGCGCGGGCGGCATTTTTGTTGAGCTGCTGAAACAGGTGGAACAGCTGCTGCTGCCGACCAGTCGTGCGGAGATTGAAGCCGCCCTTCAGCGCCTGCCTTTCTATGGCGTGCTGGAAGGCTTTCGCGGCAAGCCCGGGTGCGATCGGTCCGCTTTGATTGATGCCATTGATGCCATTGCCACTTTCGCCACCGTCCATCAGACGCTGTTGGAGGAGTTGGACGTCAATCCGCTGCTCGCGCTGCCGCAAGGGGCCGTGGCCGTTGATGCGCTGATCCGAATGAGGGAGGCTTTGCCATGACCGCTGTTTCACGCGAACGTCGGGGCGGCGTGCTGATTATCACGCTCAACCGACCCAAAGCCAATGCGATTGACGTCGCCACGAGCCTTGAACTTTATGACGCCTTTAAGGCGCTGAATGATGATCCGGCGCTGCGTGTCGGGATTATAACGGGCACCGGGCGCTTCTTTTCAGCAGGGTGGGATTTGGGGGCCGCGAATGAGGGCGAGGCAGTGGATGCCGACCATGGCCCCGGCGGCTTTGCCGGCCTAACCGAATATTTCAGCCTGACAAAGCCCGTCATTGCAGCCGTTAACGGCTTGGCCGTGGGCGGCGGGTTTGAACTGGCCTTGGCCGCTGACCTGATCGTTGCCAGCACCGAGGCGCGCTTTTGGCTGCCCGAAGCGCAATTGGGGATGCTGCCTGATTCCGGCGGCTTGCTGCGTCTGCCGAAGGCGGTTCCGGCGCGGCTGGCGCGGGAGATGATCCTGACCGGGCGGCGGCTGGCAGCAGATGAGGCGCTGGCCCTGAACCTTGTCAACCGGGTCGTCGCGCCAGAGGCCCTATTGGCGACGGCGGTAGAGGTGGCGGAAACCATCGCCCGCTCGGCCCCGCTGGCGATCACCGCTGCCCGCGACATTTTGCGGGCGACCGAAGGGCTGGAGGTGGAACAAGGCTATCAGCTTATGCGCAGCGGGGCGATCCCCAGCTATCAGGCGATGCTGGCATCAGAAGACGCGCTGGAAGGCCCCCGCGCCTTTGCTGAAGGCCGCCCACCGGAATGGCAGGGGCGCTAAGCCAGCACCCCAAGCCAGCTTAGGCGCTCAGCCCGGTTTCCAGACCCCGCTGTAAGGGCTTGCGCAGCATCAGGATCAGCGCGGCCCCGCCGGCGGCAATGGCCGCATCCATCAGCCAGAAGGTGGTTGGCGTCATCTGGTCGAAATAGCTGCCGACCCACCCGGCCATCACATGGGCAACAAAGGGGGAGAGGAAGGCCACGCCCATCAATGTCGAGGCCAGCCGCGGCGGGGCGGCCTTGCTGACAATGGCAAGCGTTGTCGGCCAATAATACATCCACCCCAGCCCCATGACGAGCCAGCCTGCAACGGCCCAAAGCGCCGAGACCTGGTGCTGCCCCGCGACGCCCCAATTGCTATAGGCGAACATCAGCGCCGCAAAACCGACAATGGCCGTGCCGATGCCCTGTTTGGTCACGCTGGCGGGTTCTTGATTGCGCTTGGCCTGCCAGCCCCACAAGACCATCAAAACAGGCGCAAACAAAATGGACCCAATCGAATCCATCGATGCAAACCAGCTGGAAGGGATGGTGCCCAGCGGGGTCGCAAGGTTTACATATTGGTCCACCCACAAGATGCCGATGCTCCAGACCATGGGATAGGCGATTTCTGCTGGGATGGTGAGGAAGATCACAAACAGAAGAACCAGCACGCGCTTGCGTTCTTCCGGGGTAAGCGGCGGCGCGGCTTCCTGTTGGCTGCGGGCCGGTCGATCGTCGGCCAAATGGGGTTGGCCCAAAATATAGGTGACCAACGCTAGCAACATCAGGACAGCAGCGACCGCAAAGCCCGTATGCCATCCATAAATCGCCGCGACCAAGCCCGTCACAATTGGCCCGCTGGCCGCGCCGATATTGATGCCCGTTGAAAAAATTGTGTAGCCGCGGGATCGCATCGATTCATCGGCGCGGGGGTAAAGCGCGCCCACTTGGGCAGAGATATTGCCCTTCAAAAACCCCGATCCAAGGATCAGCAGCAGCAGCGCGAGCAAGAAGGTCGCGTAAAAGGACATGGCGAGATGGCCCGCGCTCATCAGCAGCACGCCGATCAGCACCGTGCGCTTGGCCCCGAGCAGCCGGTCAGCCACCCATCCCCCGATAAGCGGGGTGAAATAGACAAGTCCAGCATACCAGCCATAGACAATGGCGGCGAAACCAATGTCGCTTAATGCGCCATTAAAGCCGATCAGGCCGCGCAGCGTTGCCAGCCCCACAACCTCAGACGCGTGGTGCGGCAGCAGGTCCTTGACCATATAAAGAGTGAGAAGCGCAGACATCCCGTAAAAGGAAAAGCGTTCCCAAGTTTCGGTAAAGGACAGATAATAGAGGCCTTTGGGATGGCCGCCCAATCGGTCGCCCTGCTGCGCTGCGCTGTCCATCCCGTCACTCTCCCTCATATATCTTTATACCGGGTCGATCTTGCGCGACGTCCGGGCCTTGCCTCTGGTCTTAGCGTGGGTGGCTGCTTGCGCAACGGGAAAGCCGCATCCCACGCCATTCCGCCTCAATAAGGGGCGTCGATAGCCTCCATCGCGACATAGACGCTCTTCAATTGGGTGAAATATTCGATCGCGGCCTTGCCGTTTTCGCGGCCAAGGCCGGATTGCTTGTTGCCACCAAAGGGCAGTTCAATCGGCGTGATGTTGTACGTGTTGATCCAGCAGGTGCCCGCCTCCAGCGCCGCGATGACGCGGTGGGCGCGGGTCAGGTCTTGGGTAAAGATGCCAGCTGCAAGGCCTAGGTCTGTTGCATTGGAACGGGCAACGACCTCCGCCTCGTCCTCAAAGGTCAGGACGGACATGACAGGGCCAAAAATCTCTTCACGAACAATGGCCATGTCATCCGAACAGTCGGTGAAGATCGTAGGCGCCACAAAGGCCCCCTTGGCAAGCGGGCCCGTCGTCACACGCTTGCCGCCCGTCAAAAGCGTT
>JAHEGQ010000091.1:0-438 GCA_024645025.1 Sphingomonadaceae bacterium | reverse complement strand
TGCTGCTGGCCCAGCTCGATATAGTGCAGCACGCGTTCCATATGGGCCTGTGAGATCAGCGCCCCCATCTGTGTCTTGGGATCAAGGGGATCGCCAATCACCATCGCCTCGGTGCGGGCCTTGAGCTTGGCAAGGAAAGCGTCGCGAATGGCGCGATGGACAAAAACACGGGTGCCATTGGTGCACACCTCGCCCGCTGAATAAAAATTGGCGAGCAGGGCGCCAGAGACAGCCTCATCCAGATTGGCATCTTCAAAAACGATCAAGGCCGACTTGCCGCCCAATTCCAGCGTCACAAGCTTCAGCGTGGCGGCCGCATCGGCCATCACCTTTTTGCCCGTGCCAACCTCGCCCGTCAGCGAGACTTTGGCGATGCCGGCATGGCGGCTCAGCATCTGGCCCGTTTCGGCCTTGCCTTGGACCACTTGGAACAGCCCG
>JAHEGQ010000089.1 GCA_024645025.1 Sphingomonadaceae bacterium | reverse complement strand
GATATGTTTACCGGCGCGCCTTTCCCGAAAAGCGGCGTCACCAGCTGCAACGCCTATCTGGGGGCCTTCCCCATTGCGCATGCGCTGGATCAGGGGGCACAGATTGTCATTACCGGTCGGGTTGTCGATTCCGCGCTGGCGCTTGGACCCTTGATCCACGAATTTGGCTGGCAGCCCCATGACTGGGACAAGCTGGCCGGGGGAACGCTGGCGGGCCATCTGATCGAATGCGGGCCGCAAGCCACGGGCGGCACCCATACCGACTGGCGCGATGTCGACGGATGGGACACAATCGGTGCGCCGATTGCCGAATGTTTTGCAGATGGCAGTTGCATCCTCACCAAGCCCGAATGCACCGGCGGCTGCGTCACCCGCGGGACGGTCGCCGAACAAATGCTGTATGAAGTCAGCGATCCTCAGGCCTATCTGGTGCCGGATGTGACCTGCGACATGGCGCACGTCCAGATTGTGCAGGAAGGGCCAGACCGGGTCCATGTTTCAGGCGCAAAAGGCTATCCGCCTCCCGCGACGCTGAAAGCCTGTGCAACATGGGATGATGGCTGGCGCGGCATTGCCTATCAGCCAATCATCGGCCCTGACGCCCGCGTGCGCGCCGACAAACAGGCCAAGGCCTTGTTCACGCGCGGTAGCCTGATGCTGCGCGGGCGCAACATGGCCGATTGGCGGCGCACCGAAGCGGTTCTAATCGGCAGCGACACCGAGGTGGTTCTGAAGCTGGTTGTCGAACATGATGAGATGCTGGCCACCCAGATGTTCGTGCGCGAACAATTTGCCGCCATTTCTGCCATGTCGCCGGGGTCAAGCGTTGCCTTTGGGGTGCAAGTTACCCCGATAATGAACCTTGTCTGCTTTACCGTGCCGCGCGACAGGGCCGTGCCACTGGTCGATGGTGTGCCCTGCCCCGATCCCACCCGGCCCGCCTTTTCGCCAGACCAGATTGACCGGGCCACCCTGCCGGCGATCGGCCCGACACCGACAGGTACCGCCACCGCAACGCTGGAAGCACTGGCCTACGCCCGCAGCGGCGAAAAGGGAGAGACGATCAATGTCGGGATCATCGCCCGCGACCCGGCCGATTTACCGGCGTTGAAGCGCGCCCTTACGCAAGCGGCGCTGCGCGACTGGTTGCCGGATTTGGGTGATTTCCGGGTGACGGTCTATGATCTGCCCGGGCCAGCCGCGCTCAACCTTGTTCTGGAGGGCGCGCTACCCGGTGGCCTGAATGCCAGTCAAAGGTTCGATCCGGCGGCCAAGACGATTGCGCAGCGGCTGATGAAGTTTCCCATTCCGCGTTAAGGAAGGGGTTACAGCGTGCTGCGCTGGCCGCCCCAAAAGTCGCCTTCCTTCTGGGTATCTAGGTCCACAGCGCCCCGCACCCCAAGCTTGGCCCGGGCCTCTTCCAGCGGCAGGTGCCACACGTCTTCCATCTTTGCCATCCAGAACGGGTCGGACGCACGGCCAATGCGAATGCCTTGTTCAATGCAGGTCAGCGCCGTTTCCCAAATTTGGGGATAATGAAGCATGGTGCGGACAACGTAGCGCATCGTCCCGAAGATGGAGAGGACGCTCATTTCCCCCGCCAGTTCCTTATTCTGAATATGGGTATGGATGGTCGACAGGCGGAACCAATAAGGGATCAGTTCCCCCATATAGTTAAAACCGCCGCCCGTCAGAATATGCTCATAATCATGCGTCTGGCCGGACCGCAGCGAATAATATTGCCACTGCGTCTGGGGCTTATAATCGGGCACGATCTGGATGTCGTAATTCCCTTCGGTCGCGGTCTTGTAATAAATCCCGCCGACCGTGCCGGGCGCACAGTCTTTCAGATCCTCAATGGTGTAATCCGACACCCACCAATCCGAAAACCATTTGTCGAACGCCGGGTTCACCTTGCGCTCTTCGGTAATCATGTGTTCGATATGGTCAAAGTCGCGCAGTTCATCGATAAAGCTGAGCAACTGGTACATTTCGGCGGCGGGCGGAAAATCCGGCCCGTTCTTTTTCAGCGCGATAAAGGCGATCCATTCGCGCAAGCGGGGATGGTTCAGATATTTGGAGGATGAGACAAGGACGCTGGACTCGGTGCCGAGCAACTTTACGCCACGCGCAAGATAGGGAATGTCGTCCATCAGTGTCTCTCCTTTTGCATTTGCGTAGAAACTTACGGCTTTTAAATTCGCAAATCTAGGGTATTTGAAGTCACAACGAACGAAGTGCGTCGAATCAGGAGAGGAATACGATGACCCAGCCGAAAATTGCCTTGGTAACGGGTGCCAGCCGTGGTGCGGGGGCCGGCGTGGCTCGGGGCTTGGGTGAATTGGGCTATACGGTTTACGTAACAGGACGTTCGGTCACCGGCAGCACCGCCAAGGCGTGGGACGGATCCCCCCTGCCCGGCACAATTGGTGAAACGGCGGCAGAAATCACCAAGCGCGGCGGCAAGGGCATTGCGGTCGCCTGCGACCATGCCGATGACGCGCAGGTCGCCCGCGTGTTTGAACAGATTATGGATGAACAAGGCCGGCTGGACCTGTTGGTCAACAATGCCGCCTATATGCATCCCCAGTTGATCGAAAAAAAGCCATTCTGGGAAAAGGAACTGGCCGCGCAATATATCCTCGATGTCGGCCTGCGGTCGGCCTATGTCGCCAGCTGGCACGCGGCCCGGATCATGGTGCCGCAGAAAAGCGGGATGATTGCCTTCACCTCATCCTTTGGCGCAACCTGCTATATGCATGGCCCAGCTTATGGGGCCCAAAAGGCTGGCCTCGACAAGCTGGCGCATGATATGGAGCATGATCTGCGCGGCACGGGCGTGATCGCCGTATCCATCTGGCTTGGCCCGCAAATAACGGAACGCGCCATGGTCGCCCGCGAAGTTAATCCGGAACAATATGAAGGCTTTATGGCCGTTGCCGAAAATCCTGAATTTACCGGCCATATTCTGGATGCGATCAACGCCAGTGACCGCCGCGATGATCTGTCCGGCAGCACGCTGATCGGCGCAGAAATCGCCAAGGAATTGGGCGTTCAAGACCGTGGCGTGGATCGGCCCTCTTATCGCGATATGTTGGGCAGCCCCCGCGAAAAGAACGCAGCGGCCGTTTACTAAGACCACATCATGGCCAAGCAGTTTCACCTCGCCGACCTTTTCGAAACCGTCGCAAAGACCGTCCCCGATCGTTTGGCGATCATTTCGGACAGCGCCCGACTGACCTATGCCGAGCTGGATGATCGCACCACACGGCTGGCCAGTGGGCTTGCCGCGCACGGGGTGGGGCATGGCGACAAGATCGGCCTCTACCTTTTTAACGGCCCTGCCTATCTGGAAGGCTTTATCGCCGCCTGCAAACTGGGCGCGACCCCATACAACGTCAACTACCGTTACCGATCGGATGAACTGCGCTATTTGTTCACCAATGCCGATAGCGCGGCGATTATCCATGGGGCCGAATTCACCCCGATCATTCAGGAGGTCCGGGGCGACATCCCGACGCTGAAAGTCACGGTGGCGGTTCCCGATGGGTCAGTGGCCGATATATCGGGTTCGCTAGATTATGCAGAGTTGATCACGCACGCGCCCGTCGGGCCATGGGCGCGTTTTGAGGACGATATCATCCTCAGCTATACCGGGGGCACAACAGGGATGCCCAAGGGCGTGATGTGGCCGCACAAGGCCTTTTTGTTCGCCTGCGCTGGGGGTGCCGGGCATTTCAACCCGGCTGGCCCCGTCAAGGTGCCCGAAGACATCGCGGATCGTGCGGCCAATGGCTATCCGCTCAAGATGTTCCCGCTCGCCCCGCTGATGCACATGGCGGCGATCTGGGCGACATGGTCGGCCATGCTCAACGGCCTGACGATCATTCTGGACGAAGGGCGCGCCTTTGACCCGGAACGGATTTTCGAAACGGTTGAGCGCGAAGGCGCCAATCTGATCCAGTTTGTGGGCGACGCGATGGCAACGCCGCTGCGCGATGCCCTGCGCGCCAATCCCGGCCGCTGGAAACTGGACCATGTGATGAACCTGGGATCGGGCGGTGCCGTTTTCTCGCAGCATCTGAAGGATGACCTGAAGGCGATGATCCCGACCGCCAGTATCACCGATGGCATGGGATCGTCTGAAACCGGCGTGTCCGGCATGGCCGAAAAGAGCAGCGAAGGCGTGATGCGGCTTGCCGCCAATGATGTTCAGCAAATCATCGTGGACGGCCGCATCGGCACCGTTGGCGAAACTGGCTTTATCGCCCGCACCGGCAACACGCCGGTTGGCTATTATAACGACCCCGTGAAAACGGCTGAGACCTTCCAGACCATCGACGGCACGCTTTGGGCGGTATCGGGCGATGCAGGGCGGCTGGATCCCGATGGCATGATTACCATGTTCGGGCGCGGCTCCACCTGCATCAACAGCGGCGGGGAAAAGATCTTCCCCGAAGAAGTGGAAGAAGCACTGCGCACCCATCCGGCGATTTTCGACGCCGTGGTGGCCGGGCAAAAGGATGATCGCTGGGGCGAACGCGTCATTGCGATCGTCTCACGCCGGGCGGACGTGGCAGAGCCGGGTCTGGATGAGGTCAAAGCCTTTCTGGCGGACAAGCTGGCGGGCTATAAAATCCCCAAGGCCCTGATTTGGGTGGATGAAGTAAAGCGGTCGCCTGCCGGCAAGCAGGATTATCGCTGGGCAAAGGAAATGGCGGCTGCCGCATGACTGACGTCGATCCGATTTTCGCGCGATTAACCTCGCCGGGTGAGCCTTTTGCGCTGGTGGAGCGCGATGGGCAGCGCCAATTCGCCCATATGCCGCCCGATCTGAATATGCTGATCGAAAGCGCGCGGCGGCATGGCGACAAAACCTTCATCGTCGAAGACGACAAAAGGCTGAGCTTTAACGACGTGTTTCGTCTGCGCGATGCGCTGGTGCCGCATTTGGGTGTCACAACGCGCGGCGATCGGGTGGCGATCTGCATGCGCAACCGTGCCGAATGGGCGATTGGCTTTTTGGCCGCCATCCGCGCGGGCGGTGTCCCCGCGCTGGTGAACAGCCGTGGCGCGCCTGCCGAACTGGCCGCTGCCGTGGAGGACGTGACGCCGGTCGTTGTTCTGGCGGATGCAGAGCGCGCCAATTTGTTGCGCGAAGGCGGCTATAGGGGCCGGATCATTGAAACATCCGACTTCCCCGAAACGGGCGAGGCGCCCTCTGCCCCCGGCACAGCCGCCCCGGATGATCCCGCCGCCATCCTGTTCACCTCGGGCACGACAGGCCGGGTCAAAGGGGCGATCCTGACGCACAAAAGCCTGATGACCGGTGTCATGGGGATGCAATTGTCGGGCATGATGGTGCTGCACGGCATGGCCGACAAAATGGGCATCGCGCCGGAAACGATCATCGCCAATATGCCACAAGGCGGCGTGCTGGTTGTCTTCCCGTTGTTCCACATTTCGGGCGTGGGGGCGGCCTTTTTGTCGCCGATGCTGGCAGGCTCCAAAATCGTCATCATGCGTCGCTGGGAACCGCAAGAGGCGCTGCGCATCATCGCGGAAGAACGCATCACCCAATTTACAGGCGTGCCGACCATGTTGTGGGACGTGCTGCACAAGGCGCGGATGGACGAGGCCGATCTCAGTTCGCTGCGCAATATCTCTAGCGGTGGGCAAGCCTTGCCCGTGAACCTGCTGGATGAAATCCGTGCCGCCTGCCCGCAAGCCATGATGGGCACCGGCTATGGCATGACCGAAACCTCTGGCATGGTGGCCATGGCAAGCGGCGAGGACTTTATCCGCAACCGTGCTTCAGCAGGCCGTGTCTTGCCCTTGGTGGATATGCGGATCGAAGGCCCGGACGGCACCCCCCTGCCCCGTGGCGAAGCCGGCGAAATCGTCGTGCGTGGCGCGCTGGTGATGAAAGGCTATTGGAACAGGCCCGAAGACACCGCCGCCGTCTTGTCCGCCGATGGCTGGCTGCGGACCGGCGACATCGGCTATATCGATGACGAAGGCTATATTTTCATCGTCGACCGCAAGAAGGACATGGTGATTTCTGGCGGGGAAAATATCTACTGCGCCGAGGTAGAGCGGGTGCTGGGCGAAATGCCCGAAATCATCGAATGTTCAACCTTTGGCATCCCCGATGACCGCTTGGGTGAGTTGCTGGTGGCGGTCGTGGTGGCGCAAGGCGTCAGCGAGGCGCAGATCATCGACCATGTCGCGGAACATCTGGCGCGCTACAAGGCCCCGGCCCGTGTTGCCTTTTCCGCAACCCCGCTGCCGCGCAACGCCGTTGGCAAGATCGACAAAATTTATCTCAGGGCCAATTGGCCGCAACTGATTGGAGACGCATAAGATGGCTATGCCCAGCGACATCAAGATCATCGACTGTATGCTCGGCATTCCCGAAGCCGAGGACCGGTCCGACTGGTTCACCAGCTTTCGCCCGCTGATCAAGGATCAGCAGACGCTCGACAGCTTCAAGATGCCCGCCCAATATATGTTCAAGGACATTCCGGAAACGGGCAAGGTGGACGATTTCGTCAAATGGACGGTCGATCAGATGGACCGCTTCAACATTGAAAAAGCGCTGATCGGCTGGAATGACAAC
>JAHEGQ010000088.1 GCA_024645025.1 Sphingomonadaceae bacterium | reverse complement strand
CCACGGCGCGGACATCCTCTGCCAAAAGCGGGCCCAGTATAAGTTTATTGCCTTCTGATATGGCCTTTTCCGCCGCCCCCGCGGCATTGGTGCCGGTATCATAAACGGTCATTCGGATCCGTTCCCCGCCCGTATCCAGCACCGCCATATTCGCTGCGTTGGAAATCGATTCCCCTACCGCTGCATTGGCACCGGTCAACGGCACGAGCAGGGCGATGCGATGGCGCGCCGCATCCGGCGGCAGGGCCTGTGTCGCGGCGTCTGAGCCCGGCGCCGCAATCGGCTTGGGAGGCCCCTTGGGCGTCGTCTGACAGCCGACCAGAAACAACGCCGCGCTGACAAGCCCCCAGCGAACGAACTGACGCCGTCCCCCGTCCATCGCTTGCCCCACACCCTGTCTGTCTGCCATGACGCACTCCTTATGGCCGAACCTCTTGAACCCGGACTCTATATCGTCGCAACGCCCATCGGCAATCTGGGCGATTTGACCCCGCGGGCAGCGGCGATTCTGTCCGCAGCCGATCTGATAGCTGTGGAGGATAGCCGCGTCACCGCAAAGCTGCTCCACCATATCGGCATAAAGCGACCCATGTTACCCTATCATGACCATAATGCTGACAAAGTCCGCCCCGGCCTGATTGAACGGATGGCGCACGAAGCGATTGCGCTGGTTTCAGACGCAGGTACGCCGTTGATTTCAGACCCCGGTTATAAACTGGTGCGGGATGCGCGCGCAGCGGGGCGAAAGATTGTGACGATCCCCGGCCCGTCCGCCGTCATCGCCGCGTTAACGCTATCCGGATTACCGACCGACCGGTTTTTGTTTGCTGGGTTTCTGCCCGCCAAAACCAAAGCCCGGCGGGAAGCCCTTGCCGATCTGGCCAGCCTGCGCGCGACGCTGGCCTTTTACGAAACCGGCCCCCGACTGGCCGCGATGCTGGGCGATCTGCTGGCGGAATTGGGCGACCGCGAAGCTGCGATCGCGCGGGAAATCACCAAAGCCTATGAAGAATGCGTCACCGGGCCGATTAGCGATCTGGTCGCACGCTATGCCGATGCGCCGCCCAAGGGGGAAATTGTGGTGATTGTAGGTCCGCCGGGCGCGGCAGAGCCCGCCAGCGCCGACGCCGTCGACGACGCGTTAAAGGAAGCGCTTGCCACGGCATCTCCAGCTAAAGCGGCCGGGCTGGTCGCCCGCGCGACGGGGGCCGACCGCAAAGCCCTTTATGCGCGGGCCTTGGAATTGCAGGGCAAGTGATCCGCCAGGCCGCAGAACGACGCGGCCGCTGGGGCGAAAAAATCGCAGCCTTATGGCTTTGGGCCCATGGCTGGCACATTCTGAAAACCCGCGCGCGCGTGCCAATGGGCGAGGTCGATCTCATTGCCCGGCGGGGACGCACACTGGCCTTTATAGAGGTTAAGACGCGCAAAAAGGCGGCCGATCTCTCCACCGCAATTGATGCCTATCGCCTGCGCCGGGTCGCCGCTGCGGCACAGGCTCTCGCCCCGCTTCATGCCCGACCTGGCGATAGCATCCGCATCGATGTTATTCTGATTGCCCCCTTTGCCCTGCCGCAGCACCTCCCCAATGTCTGGCACGGGTGACAAAGCCCCGCGATTCCCCTAGACGACCCCGCGAACAAGGAGACCGCGATGCGCTTGAAGGTGGCTTTTCAGATGGACCCGATCGAGGGTCTGAACATCGCGGGCGATTCCACCTTTGCCCTGATGCTGTCAGCGCAGGCACGCGGCTATGACAGCTATCACTATACCGCTGATCAGCTGAATTATTCCGACGGACGGGTTTGGGTGATGGCACGGCCGGTGACAGTGCAGCGCGTGGCCGGTGATCATTTTCGGCTTGGCGACCCAGTCCGGCTGGATCTGGGCACGGATGTTGATGTGGTGTGGATGCGGCAGGACCCGCCTTTTGACCTTGGTTACATTACCGCGACGCATTTGCTGGAACGGTTGAACGGCGAAACATTGGTCCTCAACGATCCCGTCAGCGTGCGCAATGCGCCCGAAAAGGTCTTTGTGCTGGACTTCGCGCAATTCATGCCGCCGACGCTGGTCACCCGATCGCTGGATGCGGTGCGCGATTTCAACCGGACGCATGGCGAAATTGTGATCAAACCGCTGCATGGCAATGCCGGATCTGCCGTTATGCATATCGGGCGCGACGGCAAAAATCTGGCGGCACTGACCGAATTATTTGGCGAGGTGTGGCGCGAACCCTTCATGGCCCAAGCCTTTTTGCCTGACGTCAAAAGCGGCGACAAGCGCATCGTCCTTGTTGACGGCGAAGTGGCGGGGGCGATCAACCGAATCCCCGGCACTGGGGAAATCCGGTCCAATCTGGCCGCTGGCGGCCGCGCGGAGGCGACGGGCCTGACCCCGGACGAACAGGCCATTTGCGATGCGATCGGGCCTGAATTGAAGAGGCGCGGACTGCTTTTTGTCGGCATTGATGTGATTGGCGGTAAATGGCTGACCGAAATCAACGTTACATCGCCTACGGGCATTGTTGCGATAGATGCCTTTAATGGCACGGACACCCCCGCGCTGATCTGGGACACGATTGAACGGAAACTTGCTCAGTGACCGACTGGATTATCCGCCTGATCGAAGATGCAGGCTATCTGGGCGTCGGCTTTCTGATGTTTTTGGAAACGGTTTTTCCGCCCATCCCGTCCGAAGTCATCATGACGGTCGCCGGGGTTGGCGCAGCCAAGGGCAATATGGATATTTCAGGCGTCATTGCTGCGGGCACGGCGGGCGCGATGCTGGGCAATTATTTCTGGTATCTGGCCGCGCGCGTTATCGGGATTGATCGGTTCCGCCCCTTCATCCAACGCTGGGGGCGGTATTTGACGCTGAACTGGCATGAAATTGAAAAGGCCGAAAAGCTGTTCGGCACCCAAGGCTGGGCCATTGTGTTCTTTGGCCGGATGCTGCCCACGCTGCGGTCTTTGATTTCGATCCCGGCTGGGCTGTTGCAGATGCGGCTATCGACCTTTGTGATCTGGTCCACCATCGGAACCGCGGGCTGGACGGCCTTGTTGGGGCTGGCAGGCTATGCTGCGGGCAAGACAGTGGATCAGGTAGATGCCATTGTCGGGCCCATTGCAACGGCCGTGATCGTCCTGATCGGCGTTGGCTATATTTGGCGGCTGATCCGCTGGAAGGGCGACCGGCCCTAATACGCGTCAGGCGCGCGGATGCGCGTTGCGATACACATCCAGCAAATAAGCTGCATCGACAGCGGTATAGACCTGTGTTGATGACAGGCTGGCATGGCCCAATAACTCCTGAAGACTGCGCAAATCGGCGCCGCGCGCCAACAGGTGCGTCGCAAAGCTGTGGCGCAGGGCATGGGGCGTGGTGCGCTCCCCCAACCCCAAGCGCGCGCGCGCGGCGCGGACCGAACGGCGCACGCTGCTGGGTTCCAGCACGCCGCCGCGCGCACCGCGAAACAACGGCTCCCCCTTGGCGGCGCCATAGGGACAGGCCTGAACATAGTCTTCAATCGCGTGCCGCACATCGGGAAGCAGCGGGACGATGCGGGTCTTTTGGCGCTTGCCGGTGACGGCCAGCGTCTCCCCCAAGGGCAGCACATCCCCCGTCAGGCCAAGCGCCTCGCCAATGCGCAGGCCCGCACCATAAAGCAGCAGCAGCACCGCCCAATCCCGGGCGGCCATCCAGGGCGCGCGCGCCTGATCGGCAACATCCTGCGCCAAGGCAACGGCTTCATCCGGGGCAATCGGCCGGGGCAGCGCGCGCTTCAGGCGCGGGCCCTTGACCCGAGGAACACTGTCCTCTCCGGCTGCGAATTTCAGAAAGCCCCGCACGGCCGATAACTCGCGCGCGGTGGAGACATTGCCGATCCCGTCCAACCGCCGGTCGGCCAGATAGGCCCGCAGATCAGCGGGCGTGATCCGGGTCAGATCGGGCACGCCACCTTGATGCACCCGCAAGAACTGCATCAGCCGTTCCGCCGTCGCCACATAAGCGCGCACAGTATGGATAGACCGGCGCCGATCGCGCCGAAGATGGTCCGACCAAAGTTGGACGAGGTCGCTCAACCGATCTTCTGGCCCGTCTTTTCCCAATCCGCCAAAAAGCCGGCAATGCCCTTGTCGGTGAGGACATGGTTGAACATCGCCTTGATGACCGAGGGCGGCGCCGTCATGACATCCGCGCCAATCTTGGCGGCTTCCAACACATGGATGGTGTGTCGCACGCTCGCGACAAGGATTTCGGTATCAAAGCCATAATTGTCATAGATCAGCCGGATGTCGGCGATCAGTTGCATCCCGTCAAAGCCATTATCGTCATGCCGACCGACAAAGGGGGAAATGAAGGACGCGCCCGCCTTGGCGGCCAACAGCGCCTGATTGGCGGAAAAGCACAAGGTGACGTTCACCATTGTGCCATCGCTGGTCAGCGCCTTGCAGGTCTTGAGGCCATCAATTGTCAGCGGCACCTTGATGCACACATTATCCGCAATTTTGCGCAACACCTCGGCCTCGCGCATCATGCCGACATGGTCCAAGGCAACAACTTCTGCCGACACTGGGCCATCGACAATCGCGCAAATTTCCTTGGTGACTTCCATGAAATCCCGGCCCGACTTGTGGATCAGCGACGGGTTGGTCGTCACGCCATCCAGCAAGCCGGTGGCTGCCAATTCCTTGATGTCAGCAATTTCAGCGGTATCGGCAAAAAACTTCATGGGGCAGGCCTTTTGAGTGCGAATGAAAACAGGCCTTTGGTTTACCTGAAGCCCCGTTGAAAACAACCATATGCGCCCGCCCCGCCCATTTTGATGTGGACCAAAAGTGGGGCAGGTTCCCGACTTGCCTTCCGGGCACGGGCCATGCACTAAGGCGGCCCATTCAGGATCAAGGGCTCATGGCGCGCAAGTTTCTTTACATCATCGCCGGCATTGTCGTTCTGGTCCTTTTGGTGCTGACATCCCTGCGCCTTTTTGGACTGCAATTGTCCCGCATCGCCTTTGTGCCGGGATCAGCCTTCCAATCAGCGCCCGCGCTGAACCGCGCCGCATACCAAAAGGCCGAGATGTGGATTGCCCGCCCGGACAAAGTCGGCAATCCGGCGCTGTGGCGACCAACGGGCGAAGCGACACCGAAGCTGCCCAACGTCGCGATCTTCTTTATCCACCCAACCAGCTATTTCGATCGCGCGCGCTGGAATGCGCCCTTGACCGACAAGGATGCAAATGACCGCGCGGCCCAATTCGTCCGAAATGAGGCCAGTGCGTTTAACGCATCGGGCACGATATGGGCGCCGCGCTATCGGCAGGCGACCTTTGGCACCTTCTTGACCGACAAGCCCGCCCGTGACCAAGCCCTAAACCTTGCCTATCGCGATGTTGCGGCCGCCTTTGACGCTTTTGTCGCGGCCCAGCCCAAGGACCGCCCCCTGCTTTTGGCCGGTCACAGCCAAGGGGCGTTGATGCTGATGCGGCTGCTGCAAGACCATGCCAGCGACAAAGCGCTGATGCGGCGGATTATTGCAGCTTATGCGATTGGCTGGCCCGTTTCTCAGCGCGCGGACTTGCCGGCTCTGGGCCTCCCCGCCTGCGCCGGGCCAGACCAGACGGGTTGTGTGTTGAGCTGGCAAAGCTTTGCGGAACCCGCTGATTATGCAGGTCTTGCGCGCAGCACCGATGCCCAACCGGGACTGACCGGAAAGCCAAGGGGCGATGCCTATGTCTGCACCAATCCCCTGACGGGCGGCGGCGCAAAGACAGCGAAGATTGCGGACAATCTGGGCACGCTGCTGTCTGGCCCCGGCCTTGATGCGCCCCGGCTAGGCCCCGGGCTTGTTGGCGCGCGGTGCGACGCCAAAGGCTATTTGTTGATTGGTAATCCGCCCGAAATGGGGCCGTTCGTCCTGCCCGGCAACAATTATCATATTTATGATTACAGCCTGTTCTGGGCCAATATCCGCGCGGACGCTGCGCGCCGCGTTGCGGCCTTTTCGCAGCAATGATCCAAAGCGCCCCACCGGATTTTCGCGCCGCCCTGCCCGATGGCGGCCGGTTGATCGGGCTGGATGTTGGCACGCAGACAATTGGCACCGCCCTGTGCGACGCCGGCTGGACCATTGCGACCCCGGCCGACTTGATCCGCCGCACCAAATTTTCGGTTGACCGGGCAAAACTGCGCGACTTGATGGCCGCGCAATCGGTGCGCGGCATCGTGATCGGCCTGCCGCTAAACCTCGACGGCACAGACAGCCCCCGCACCCAATCCACCCGCGCTTTTGCCCGCAATATGCAGGATTTGGGGCTGCCGATCCTGATGTGGGATGAACGCTGGTCCACCCAAGCGGTGGAGCGCGCGATGATCGCTGCCGACCTGTCCCGCGCCAAGCGGGCAGAGCGCGTGGACTCAGCTGCCGCCGCTTATATCCTTCAAGGGGCGATTGATGCGCTTGCGATGGGCGCGTTGCCCCGCTAGGGCTGGGCTTTAATGACATCGCCTCTTTTCCCGCACCGACATTTGCTCGGCATCGCCGGCTTGCAGCCGCACGAAATCCTGTTCTTGCTGGATGAAGCAGAACAATGGGTTACCCTGAACCGTTCGCAATCAAAGCATG
>JAHEGQ010000087.1 GCA_024645025.1 Sphingomonadaceae bacterium | reverse complement strand
GGCAGGGTGGACAGGATGGCGGCAATGATCGAACTGTCCAGTCCGCCGGACAGATACAGCCCCACCGGAACGTCGCTTCGCATGCGGATCGTCACCGCCTGCACCAGCGCATCACGCACGGCGGCGGCGGCGTCAGCCATCGACGCAAAACTTTCCCGCGCGGCGAAATCCAGCGTGGCATAGCGGCCGGACCGGAGTGATCCGGTGGTCGCAATTTCCATCCAGCCGCCCGCAGGCAGGGTTTCGATCCCCGCCCATCCGGTTTGCCCCGGCGCTGGCGTCCAACAGCCAAGGATGGTGGCGATTTGCGCAGGATCGGGCGTCAGCGATACATCGGGACAGCCAAGGAAGCCCTTGATTTCCGAAGAGAACACCACCCGACCGGCGGCTTTGGTCCAGAACAGCGGGCGCTTTCCAAACCGGTCCCGCGCCAGAATCAGACGGCCCGTTTCGCGATCATAGATCGCAAAGGCAAAGGCGCCGTTCAGGCGCGGCAGGCAGGCGACGCCCCATGCTTCCCACGCGCGCAGCAGAACTTCGGTATCGCTGTCCGTGGCAAAGCGCATGCCGTGCTTCGCCTGCAATTCGGCGCGCAATTCGATGTAGTTGTAAATCTCGCCGTTAAAGACGCACCAGTAGCGTTGCGACGGTGTTGCCATCGGTTGCTGGCCGGATGCCAGATCAAGGATACTTAACCGCACCATGCCCAAAGTGCAGCGGCTATCACGATAAGTGCCGGCCTCATCCGGGCCGCGATGTCCGATACGCGCCAGCATTGCCACGATTTCATCGGGGCTTGGGGGCATCGTCGCGCCATCAAAGGCAAAGGAACCGGCAATACCGCACATGGATCAGCCCACCTTTGCCAATCCGGCGGTCACGGCATCGGTCATGCGTTGCAGACTGACCATCACATTGGTCAGGATCGCGTCATCGCCCAAGGTGATGTCGAAAGTCGACTGCAAGAAATTGATCAACTGGACATAGCTGAAGCTGTCCATGATGCCGGATTCAAACAGGTTGGTGCCAGCGGTAAAATCCTCGCCATAGGTCACAAGGAGCTGGGTTTCGATATAGGCGGCGATGCGGTCTATGACGGGTTGGGTCATGGCGTTACCTTTTCGAAAGATCTTGAATGGCGCGGGTGATGCGGTCCGCTGTGGCAGACAAAAGGCGGGTGTTCACCGCAGCGACATTGCGGTTTTGCCAATCGGAAAGATCGGTTCCCGCGACCCACTGGTTGAAAGCACCCATCGCAGGGCCACAATGCACCTGAAAATCCACCTTGCGGTCAGCCACGCCTTGCAGCGCCAGCCGCCCGGACAGGCCGAAATACCAGCGAAAGACATAGGCCATCTTTTGTTTCGGCACGGCCATCGCGCGTTCAATCGCGGTGGGCGGCCAATAGGCCAGACAGTCCTGCCAGACCTGATCAAAACTGCGCTGGAAATAGCGGGTCTCGATCTGGTCACGGGTCTGGGCGTCGATCTGGTCCAGACTGTCCTTGTGCATGTATAGATCAAACAGCCGGTTCGCCCGCGCCGGAAACAGCACACCGCGCCGCAACACCTGTACCCGCGCGCCGATTTCGAACATGTCACCGGCGGGGGCATAGGCGGTGTCGGGAACCTCTGCCTCAGCCAGCATTTGCTTGACCAAGGGGCTTGTCCCGGCCTCGACAGTGCATTGGTTGATGGAGCCCGTCAGGGTGAATTCCGCCCCCAGCATCAGCGCGGATGCGGCTGCATCGGGGGTGCCGATACCGCCGCCGGACCCGACACGCGGGCGTTCGCCGTAGCGGTATTCGGCCTGCATCGCATCGCGCAGACGGCAGATAGCGGGGATCAGCACCGCAGCATTACCCTGATCGGTATGGCCGCCGGAATCCGCCTCGACGCAGATATCGTCAGCCATCGGCACGCGGCGGGCCAGATCCGCCATTTCGGGTGTGATCTGGTTTTTGGCCAGCAGCGCCTGAACGATGGCGGCGGGCGCGGGGGATAGAAAGGCCTGCGCCACTTCGGGGCGCGACAATTTGGCGATGATGCGGTTGGCAATCGCCACCCCGCCCGCAGATTGCGCATCGCGCGACAGACCCAGCAGACGATAACGCACCAGATCGGGCGTCATTTTGATAAAGGCCGATGCCTCGATCCGGCGGATGCCGTAACGCAGGAACAGGTCGATATTCGCGGCCTCGTTCGATCCGTTCAGCAGGTTGATGCCAAAGGGATCATTCGACCCAAGCCGCGCGGTCAGATCGACAAGCGCCGCCTGAACCCGATCCGACGACAGACCGCCGGTTCCGAAAAACGACAGTATACCGGCCTTGGCACAGGCCACCACCCAATCGGTGCTGGCGATTCCATGCACCATGCCGCCACAGATATGGGCATAGCGCGTGCCATAGGTCGCCCGAAACGCGGCAGATCCCAGTGTTTCGGCGGAAATGTCCAGCGCGGCGGAACGGGTCACGGGCGGGGCTGTGACGGGTGCCGGTTCGGGAGCGGCTTTGGCGGCGGGCGCAGTAAAAGGTGTCACCACATGACTGCGCCGGATTTCCGCTATCATCGCCGTCAGCACGGATTTCGGGGCCAGTTCGACGAAATCGGTCACGCCAAGATCCAGCATATGCCCGACCGAGCCTTGCCAATCCACCGACCGCGACAACAGCCGCGCGATCTGGTTGCCGATATCATCGGGCAGATAGGCCCGCGCGGTGACGTTGGAAATCACCGGAACTTGCGGCGGGGCAAAGCTGAATCCGGTCAGAAAGCGGGCGAATTCAGCTTCGGCCTGTTGCATCAGGTGGGAATGAAACGCCCCGCTGACGGGCAGGGGGATACAGGCCCGCGCGCCCGCCGACTGGATCAGCGGGGCCGCGCGTTTGACCTGTTCGGCATCACCGGAAATGACGATCTGGCCGGGGGTGTTCAGGTTGGCGATATCCACCCCGTCCAGACCTGCACCGGACAAGACCTGTTGCAAACGGGCGCGGTCCAGCCCCAGAACGGCGGTCATCGCCCCTGCGGGGGCGGTTGCCATCAGTTCTGCCCTTCTGCGCACGATGGTCAGCCCGGTTTCGAAATCCATCACGCCCGCCGCATGCAGCGCGTTCATTTCACCCAGCGAATGACCCGCCAGCACATCCGGCATCCCATTGCGGTCCAGATGATCGCGCCATGCCAGCGCGTTGACGCAAAAAATCAGCGGTTGAGTATAGCGGGTATCGCCCAGCTTTCCCTGCGGGTTGTCACGGCAAATCTCGGCAATCGAATAGCCAAGGACGCGGTCCGCCTGCGCGACCATATCTGGATGGCGCGGAAACAGATCCGCGCCCATGCCTGCCACCTGTGATCCCTGACCGGCAAAGACCACCGCCCTGCGTCCGGTCGGCTTGAGCCGCGACGCGTCATCTGATCCGATGTCTTTCATCGCCACCTCATCCAGCGCCCGCAGGCGGTCCAGTTCTGCCTGCCCCTGCGCAAACGGGGACAGTATGCGTTCCTGCGGCCAATCGGGCAGCGAACGTGCGGCGAGCGTCGCCAGACTGCCCGACGGGCCGACATCGATCAAACGGCACACCGGCCCGCGCGCCTGAAGCGTGGCAAGCGCGGTGCGAAAGTTGATCGGCCCGCGCCCCAGCGCCGCGAAATGTGCCGCATCGGGGCGGATGCTCAAGCCACCTGTCATAGACGACAGCAGCGGCACGCGCGGTTCACGGTAGCTGCGCCCCGCAAAAACCGCCGCGACCTGACGCGCGGCTGCATCCATTGCGCTGCTGTGAAAGGCGCGGGTGACGGGCGGCGTCACGCACAGCACGCCATCGGCCCGAAACTGCTGCGCGGCGCGGTCAATGGCGGCGTCTGTTCCGGCAAGGATGAAGTGGTCTTCGGCCTGTTCGCCAACGAATTCCACATCGGTCAAACGGTCCATCACCGACAGGGGGGCCAGCACAGCCAGCATCCGCCCGGGCGGGCAAAGATCATGCACGATCCGCGCGCTGCGGGCGATGCAGCACAGTATTTCTTCGGGTGGCAGCACGCCCGCAAAGCCTGCCTGCGCGTATTCGCCCAGCGAAACTCCAACACAAATATCGGGATCAGACCCTTTGGTCCGCAGCCGCAGCGCCATCGCCATTTCGATCATCAAAAGCGCAGGATGGGTAAAGCGCAGATCGTCACAGGGAACATCGCGCCCGATGGCGGGATCAAAAAGCCGCTCCAGCACCGACGCCGTGCCATCCGCGACCAGCGCCTGATCCAGCCCTTGCAGGATCGACCGAAAGGTTTCGTCGCCGCGAAACAGCGCTGCACCCATATGGAAATACTGCGCCCCTTGCCCCGGAAACAGAAAGGCCGCTCCCATGCGGGTGGCTGTTGGGGCAATGCTGTCCTTCATTGCAGCGTCACCACAATCCGGCCCCGTCCGCGAGCACCTGCGAAATCGCGCATCAGGGGTGCAATATCCTGCGGATCGGCGGGATGCGCCAAAAGCGGATAATCCCCGGGGTGCAGGGTGGCTGCAACCCAGTGCAACGCCTGCGCCTTGTCCGACGGGGCAAGACCGGAATTGACACCGATCAGCCGCAGGTTCCGCAAAATCACCGCCAATGCGCTAAGATCGGGCCGGTTGGTTGCGGCAAAGCCTGCCAGCGCGATAACCCCGCCCGTGCGCATCTGACGGGTCAGCCAGTTCAGCATATCGCCTGTCACATCAACCGCCGCCGCATAGCTTTCGGGGCCGAAACCTTCGGCGGCGCGCTCTATCTCGGTCGGGGGGGGCAGGATGGTGCCGATGCCCAGTTCTGTCAACGGCGTGGCGCGGGCCGGATCACGGGTCAGCGCAGTAACATCCCGTCCCGCGCGGGCAAAACAGGCAGCGGCAACTCTGCCTGTCCCCCCCATCGCGCCAGTAACAGCCACCGGACCCGGCCCAAAAACGCGGTCCGCCGCAAAGGTGACAAGCGCCGCCACCCCGACCGTCGCCGCCTGAAGCGTAGTCATTGCATCGGGCAGGTGGATGACGGCTTCGGGGGGTAGGCGGACCTGACCCGACATGGTTCCGGGACGTTTTTCACCCAGACCGTGACCGTTGACAAAAACCGCATCCCCCGGACGAAAATCTGGCGCGGTCGAGTCAAGAACAACTCCTGCACCTTCGTTGCCTGCGACATAATCGTGGGGCGGCGCGCCATAACGGCCAGAGCCAATGATGTAATCGCGGAAGTTCAGGGCGGCATATTCGATGCGGACAAGCACATACGGAGGCGTTTCCGCCGCCGTAAGGGACTTACCGGTCGGCCCCTTTGCCATGGCCGGGCTATTTTGTTCGATGCTCGGCCCCAAATCTGCAACCCGATCTAGTAATTGAATTTTATATTCCGCATTCACCAATAAAGCGCGTCGCATGATACACTTGTCAACACACTTCGCGCTGCGGCCGCATACCGTTAGTCAGCGAATACTCTTTTGGCTATATTGCCGTCCGCTGTGTCAGCCAATCAACAAATCTTTTCGCAGATTCAACGGGTAATCCATTAACTTTAAGCGGGTTGTGCAACGAAAAACACCAGTTTCTCAGACATCGTTGACCATGACCCCCAGGTCACGCCAATTTATGAGATAAATGCGATCACCAACGGCCGGTCAGTCAAGCGAACCACGATTTTGCAAATATATGCCCCGACCGCAGCAGGGATAACCCTTGTAATGGGTAGACCGGACCATAGGAGAGGCGGCATGAGCGATGGGTACATGGTTCATGTGATGCGAGTCATAAAGGAACCAAGCACTATTCGGCCTTTTCTTATGCCGAAATGGGGCGGCGGGAAACAGCGCGGATGGATGGCGCAAAACGACGTGGATGCGGTGCTGCTGGCGACGATCCCCTGCATCAAATATTATTTCGGCGGGCTTTACTATGATTTGTTCGGAAATACAAAATAGTCACCACCAATCAAGCGGCCGCCGCGATTTCATCCGGCATTGACGGTGGCCAACCATTGCGGCGCAGTTACGGCGGCAATGTTAGCCATGCCGACTGGCGGCGCGACCACTTCTACCGTGCCGTGCGTCAGTTGACGGCAGGGCATTAAATATTGCATCGCAGTCTTCAACCACCGCCGACAGTTGTAATCTGCCTTACCTTGGGTTGATTTTGCTAATTTTGCTGCTGCATCTATACCGCAGTCGCGGTTCAGTCCATTCGCGCCGGCGCATCAGAACACGAGGTGTCATCTCGTAGACCAACTCCATGATCCGTGGAATCGCCGCTGCTTTTTCTGAAGTCCGGCATCAAGTTTGGCGGCGCGCATAATCCGGTGACGAACCGATAGATAAAATCAGGCTAACTCCTGTCGTCGAACCGTTTTCCGATGATCTTTAGGTATTACTCCGCGCTGGAACCCAAGCAATTTTGTGACAGCGTGGACGCGGCCAACCTTGCTCTTTGGCAAACGAATCTTGTGATTCACCGTCGCGGGCCGAATCCGGTGTGTCACAGGGCCAAATGCAACGAAATCGTCATGGAACTGAACGATATCTACCTCGACAGGGGGCTGCTGAAATACCGGTCCTTCGGCTATGCCATTGCTTTGGGGTGCTGTTGCATTACCATGGTCGCGAAGCCGGTCTAGAACTGCGCGACCATGTTGAAGCC
>JAHEGQ010000083.1 GCA_024645025.1 Sphingomonadaceae bacterium | reverse complement strand
CGTGGACGCATCTTGTGATTGCGCGCGCCGGCGCGTCCACGCTTGCCGAATTGACCTGTGCGGGCCGACCGGCGATCCTTGTGCCTTTGCCGAGCGCGACGGATGATCATCAGACCGCCAATGCCCGTGAAATGGTTGAGGCGGGGGGCGCACGATCGATCCCGCAAGTACATTTTACCGCCAAGGAATTGGCCAAGCAGATGCAAAAGCTGGGGCTGGACCCCGAAGGCCTGATCAATGCGGCCAGCCGGGCGCGCAGCGTTGGCCGTCCGCATGCGACGCGTGATCTGGCGGATATGGTCGAAGGGCTGGATCGCCCGGCCGCACCACAGGCCGTGGGCATTGCCCAAGAATTCAAACTTGCAGGGGCAGGCGCATGAAGGCGGTACCCACCAGTATTGGGACCATCCATTTTGTCGGTATTGGCGGCATCGGTATGTCGGGCATTGCCGAGGTTATGTCCAATCTGGGCTATCAGGTTCAGGGGTCAGACATTGCGGAAAGCTATGTCGTTGAAGGTCTGCGGGCCAAAGGCATCAAGGTGATGATCGGCCATGCGGCTGAAAATCTGGGCGATGCCGCGGTCGTTGTCACCTCTACTGCGGTCAAGCGGGGCAACCCGGAAGTGGAAGCCGCGCTGGACCGGCGCGTGCCGATTGTGCGCCGGGCAGAAATGCTGGCAGAACTGATGCGCCTGAAATCCACGGTGGCCGTTGCGGGCACGCACGGCAAGACGACCACAACGTCGATGATTGCCGCGATGTTGGACGCGGGCGGCATCGACCCAACGGTGATCAATGGCGGCATCATCAACAGCTATGGGTCAAACGCCCGGCTGGGGGATAGCGACTGGATGGTCGTGGAAGCGGATGAGAGCGATGGGTCGTTCTTACGGCTGGATGGCACGATTGCTGTTGTGACCAATATCGATCCGGAACATCTGGATCATTACGGGTCGTTCGACGCGGTCAAAAAGGCCTTTGTCGAATTTATCGAAAATGTGCCCTTTTATGGTCTGGCGATCCTGTGCCTGGACCATCCCGAAGTGCAGGCGATTATTCCGCGCATCCGTGATCGACGGATTATGACCTATGGCTTTTCGGCGCAGGCCGATGTGCGGGGCGATCATGTAACCCCCATTCCCGGCGGCAACCGATTTGATGTGGTGGTGCGCGCGCGTGATGGCAGCAGCCGCACCATAAAGGGGATCGAACTGCCGATGCCGGGGCGGCACAATGTGCAAAACGCATTGGCGGCGATCGCGGTCGGCTTGGAAATGGGCATGACGGACGCCCAAATTCAAAAAGGCTTTGCGCAATTTGGCGGGGTGAAGCGCCGCTTCACCAAGGTGGGCGAGGTGGATGGCGTCAGCATCATTGACGATTACGCGCACCACCCGGTCGAGATTCGGGCTGTGCTGTCCGCCGCGCGCGAAGGGGCGCAGGGCCGGGTGTTCGCGGTGTGTCAGCCGCATCGTTATTCCCGCTTGGAAAATTTGATGGCGGAGTTTGCCTCCTGCTTCAACGATGCGGACATGGTCCTGGTCGCGCCGGTCTATGCGGCAGGCGAAGCGCCGCTGGAGGGCGTAAGTGCCGCGGCCCTTGTTGCCCAGTTGAAGGAGCGGGGCCATCGTGCAGCAGCGGACGTGGCGGATGCCGCAGCCCTTGCCCAGTTGATTGCGGCACAGGCGCAGCCCGGTGATATGGTTGTCTGTCTGGGGGCAGGTGACATTACCAAATGGGCCGCAGGGCTTGCCGATGCGGTGCGAGAGGCCAAGGCTTGACCGACGCGACGGCCTTTGCGCCCGTCCGGGGCAAATTGACGGCGCACGCGCCGCTGGCCCCGCTTGTCTGGTTCAAGTCCGGGGGCGCGGCCGACTGGTTGTTTGAACCGGCGGATGTGGAAGACCTTTCCCAGTTTCTGGCGGCGCTGGATCCAGCGGTGCCGGTGATGGCGCTGGGCCTTGGGTCCAACCTGATCGTGCGCGATGGGGGGGTGCCGGGCGTGGTTGTGCGTCTGGGCAAGGCCTTTGCGCAGGTCGCGGCGCTGGATGATCTGACGCTGGATTGCGGGGCGGGGGCAAGTGGCATTTTGGTGTCCTCTACTGCGCGCGACAAGGGCATCGCGGGCCTAGAGTTTTTGCGCTCTATCCCCGGCACAGTTGGTGGTTTTGTCCGCATGAATGGCGGGGCCTATGGGGGCGAGGTCAAGGACATCCTTGTCGACTGTGATGTTGTGCTGCGCGATGGCCAATTGCTGACGCTGCCGGTCGCTGATCTGCACTACACCTACCGGCATTCGGAATTGCCCGACGGCGCAATCGTGGTGGGCGCCCGCTTTCGGGGGCGGCCGGGTGAGCCGGCTGCCATTCAGGCCGAGATGGACCGCATTTCTGCCTCGCGCGAAGCCTCGCAACCGCTGCGCAGCAAGACGGGCGGGTCGACCTTTAAAAATCCGCAAGGGCACAAGGCTTGGCAATTGGTGGATGAAGCCGGGTGCCGTGGCTTGACACTGGGTGGCGCTCAAGTTTCTGAAAAGCATACGAACTTTCTGCTCAACCTGGGGGATGCGTCCAGTGCGGACATCGAGGCCTTGGGCGAAGAGGTGCGCCGTCGCGTCAAGGAAAAGGCGGGCGTGACGTTGGAATGGGAAATTCAAAGAGTAGGAAAGTCCGCATGAGCAACCCCATCCATGTTGCCGTCCTGATGGGGGGGTGGTCGTCTGAGCGGCCGGTGTCGCTGGTGACGGGCAATGGCGTGGCCGATGCGCTGGAACGGATCGGCTATCGGGTCACCCGCATCGATATGGATCGTAATGTTGCTGCCCGGCTTGCCGAGGTGAAGCCGGATGTTGTCTTTAACGCGCTGCATGGTGCGCCCGGCGAGGATGGCACGGTGCAAGGCATGATGGACCTGATGGGCCTGAAATATACCCATTCGGGGTTGACCACATCGGTGATCGCGATCGATAAGCAGCTGACGAAATCGGCGCTTGTCCCGCATGGTATCCCGATGCCGGGCGGCATGGTGGTGGAAACGGCAACGCTGTTTCAGGCAGACCCCTTGCCGCGCCCTTATGTGTTGAAGCCGGTTAATGAAGGGTCGTCGGTCGGGGTCGCCATCGTTACGGACACGTCGAATTACGGCAACCCGATCCGCCGCGATGCGGCGGGGCCGTGGCAGGAATTTGAAACACTTTTGGCAGAGCCCTTTATCCGGGGACGGGAACTGACGGTGGCGGTGCTGGGAGATCGCGCGTTGTGCGTGACGGAATTGCAGCCCAAATCCGGCTTTTATGATTTCGACGCCAAATATACCGACGGCATGACAGCGCATATTTGCCCAGCGCGCATCCCCGATGATGTAGCAGAGGCGATGATGGGCTGGGCGTTGCAGGCGCATCGCCTTTTAGGGTGCAAGGGGGCGTCCCGATCTGATTTTCGATGGGATGATGATCAGGGCGTGGACGGCATATTCTTGCTGGAGGTGAATACACAGCCGGGCATGACACCGCTTAGCCTTGTTCCCGAACAAGCCAAGCATTGCGGTATTTCTTATGAGCAACTGGTTGACCTTTTGGTCAAGGAGGCGCTGGCGTGACATCGGCCCCCCGGTCGTCTCGCGCGCCAGCGCGGCGTCCTGCGGCGCGCGGGGCCCCGCGCGCCAAGCCCGGCTGGTGGCGGCAGACGAACGAGCTGTTTTGGGAAATCATGCCCTTTAGCGCAGAAGCCATTGAGCGCGCGCTAACCATTTTGACGATCCTGGCCATTGTCGGCGGGCTTGTTGTGACTGCGGTTGTGGCGGGCATCCCCCAAGCTGTTGGCACGGAATTGGGCCAGATGGCGGGCCGGGCCGGCTTCAAGGTCAAGCGCGTCGATGTCAAAGGGCTGGATCGGATGGACTCTTTGACAGTCTATGCCGTGGCGCTGGATCAACGGTCCATCGCGATGCCGCTGGTTGATGTTGAAAAAATCCGGGGGCAGTTGCTGCAATATGGCTGGATTGGCGATGCCCGCATTTCCCGGCGCTGGCCCGATACGCTGGTGGTTGATATTGTTGAACGCAAGCCCGAAGCAGTCTGGCAGTTTAACAAGCGCTTGATGCTGATCGATGGCACTGGTGTGATCCTGGAAATGGTTGACCCTCAGGCGATCCCGGACTTGCCGCTGATCATCGGCCCCAATGCCAATCAGCGCGTTGAAACGCTGTTTCAGCTTTTGGACCTTGCCCCCGGCGTGAAGCCGCATCTGGCCGGGGCAACATGGGTCGGCAATCGGCGCTGGGATTTGCGTTTTGATACCGGCGAGATTTTGGCCCTGCCCGAAGGCGATGGCTTTGCTGCAAAGGCGATGCAGCATTTTGCTCGCTTAGAGGCCAAGGAACGCCTTCTTGGGCGGGGTTTTATCCGTTTTGACATGCGCGACCCGACTAAGCTGGTTGTGCGTTTGCAGCGCAGTCCGGATGCCAGCAGAACCGCGCAAGACGGATCGGCCCAAGCTGAAAATGCCGGCGGCGATGCTGCCGCCTCGGGTCCCGAACCCAAATCCACCAAACCCGCTGCCGACGCAGATCAATAAGGACCGTATGGCATGGCTGTCGCCAATTCCTCAGGCTTGATTACCGCACTGGACATTGGATCCTGGAAAGTCTCCGCCTTGATTGCGGAGCTGGGCGAAAGTGGTGATATTCAGGTGTTGGGCACCGGCCAGCGCGAAAGCCGCGGCGTGCGTCGCGGCTATATTGCGGACATGGACGCAACCGAACGGGCCATTCGCGAGGCGGTGGAACAGGCAGAGCGCATTGCCGGGATCAGCATCGACAACGTCTGGGTTGGCTTTTCTGCCGGCGGACTGGTCAGCAATATCGCGTCGGTCGAGGTGGAACTGGGCGGCCATCGGATCGAGCAGGAAGATATTGATGCGCTTCTGGCCGCCGGGCGCAATTCGTTGGATCCGGACGGGCGCATGATCCTGCACGCGCAGCCAACGCTGTACACGCTGGATGGCCTGCAAGGCGTCAAGCGACCCTTGGGCCTGCATGCGGATCGATTGGGCGTCGACATCCATGTGGTCTGTGCCGATCAATCCCCCGTGCGTAATATTGATCTGTGCGTGCGCAGCGCACATCTGGGTGTGGATGCGATCATCGCCTCGCCAGTTGCGACCGGCATGGCTGTGCTGTCCGAAGAAGAGCGTGAATTGGGCGTCGCCCTTGTGGAGATTGGCGGGGGCGTCACCAACGTTTCGCTGTTTGCGGGGGGGATGTTGGTTGGCCTGATGGCTATCCCCTTTGGCGCGGCGGATATCACGGATGATATTGCCTCGGCCTTTGGCGCACGCCGCAATCAGGCCGAACGGATGAAATGCTTCTACGGATCAGCCACGGCCAGCCCACGTGACAATCATGATATGATCGAGGTTGCCCCCCTCTCATCGGAAGATGAAGGTGAGGGGCATCGCATCACCCGCGCCCAGTTGATTTCGGTTATCCGCCAACGGCTGGAACATCTGGTCGGCGAAATCAATCTGGCGCTGAAGGAATTGGGATTTACCGGGCCGGTTGGCCGGCAGGTTGTGCTGACGGGCGGGGGTGCCGAACTAAAGGGTATGGCCGATTATGTGCAGGGTGTGCTGGGCCGTGCCGTGCGCATTGGACGGCCACGCGGCCTAATCGGTTTGCCAGATGCGCATAGCGGCCCGGGCTTTGCCACTTTGGCTGGCCTGATCCATTATGCGGCATCGGATCCGATCGACGTTCGCGGCATCCATGCACGTCATCCACACGATAATCGCACTTCACGTAAGAGCCTGCTTGAAAAGCTGATTGAGGCGATCAAAACAGGATTTTGAGGATGAACCATCGGTTCGACCCACGATATTGGGGTGAACGATTCGGAAAACGCGACGAACCGTCTGCCCTAAGGATGTAGCGAAGGCGTGATTGGTGCACAATTGTCCGGGGTCGGCGACGCCGGTCGGGCACAGGCCAGGGGAACAGGAATGACGATCGAATTCATGGCACCTGAAGTGGAGGAGCTGAAACCCAGGATCAGCGTTATTGGTTGTGGCGGGGCAGGCGGCAATGCTGTCGCCAACATGATCGCCAATCAGGTTCAGGGTGTCGACTTCATCGTCGCCAATACCGATGCGCAGGCGCTGAACAGCAGCGCAGCGGAGCGCCGCATTCAACTTGGCCTTAAGATTACGCAAGGATTGGGTGCAGGCTCGCGACCGGAAATCGGGCGTGCAGCGGCCGAAGAAGCCATTGATCAGATTGAGCGCGCGCTGGAAGGCGCGCATATGTGCTTCATCGCGGCTGGCATGGGCGGCGGTACCGGCACCGGGGCGGCCCCCGTCGTTGCCAAGGCAGCGCGGGATCGCGGCATCCTAACCGTAGGCGTTGTCACCAAGCCGTTCAGCTTTGAAGGCAATCGCCGCATGAAGTCGGCTGAAGCGGGCATTGCAGAACTGCAAAAGCACGTCGACACGCTGATCGTTATTCCAAACCAGAATCTGTTCCTGGTCGCCAACCCTTCGACCACCTTCAAGCAGGCGTTCGAAATGGCAGACGAAGTGCTGCAACAGGGCGTGCGCGGCATTACCGATCTGATGATCATGCCCGGCCTCATCAACCTCGACTTTGCGGACGTCCGCTCGGTCATGGGTGAAATGGGCAAGGCCATGATGGGGACAGGC
>JAHEGQ010000080.1:5868-6734 GCA_024645025.1 Sphingomonadaceae bacterium | reverse complement strand
GGCTATCGCACGCTCGTCACCACGGTCACCAAGCGCATGGCCGAAGACCTGACGGAGTTCATGCACGAAGCCGGCCTCAAGGTCCGCTATATGCACTCTGACGTAGAAACGTTGGAACGCATTGAACTGATCCGCGACTTGCGGCTGGGCGTTTATGATGTCCTTGTCGGCATCAACCTGTTGCGCGAGGGGCTCGACATTCCGGAATGCGGGCTTGTCTGCATTTTGGATGCGGACAAGGAAGGCTTTTTGCGCTCCGAAACCTCACTCATCCAGACCATCGGCCGCGCGGCCCGCAATGTCGATGGCCGCGTGATCCTCTATGCCGACCGCATGACGGGCAGCATGGAACGCGCGATCAACGAAACAGACCGGCGGCGGGCCAAGCAATTGGCCTATAACGAGGCACACGGCATTACGCCTGAAACGGTGAAGAAGCAGATTGGCGACATCATCGCCCATGTCGCGTCAAAGGATCAGGTCACCGTTGAGATTGAAGATGGGCCAGAACACATGGTCGGCCATAATCTTCGGGCGTATATTGAAGAGCTGGAAAAGAAGATGCGCGCCGCCGCTGCCGATCTGGAATTTGAAGAAGCCGGCCGCCTGCGCGACGAAATCCGCGCGCTGGAAGCGACGGAATTGGGCCTGCCCGCCACGGACCATAAGGCCCCCATCATGGGCCGATCCAATGAAGGCAAGCCGGGGACACGCAAAACGCGGTTCGGCAAAACGCAACGCAAATGGGGGAAGAAATAGGGGGCGCTTGGGCTACCTCCCCCGTTCGTCCCGAGCCTGTCGAGGGACCGCCCTCAACTCGGCACCAGACCAAAGGACGATGCTTCGACAAGCTCAGCAAGGACGGG
>JAHEGQ010000080.1:0-5792 GCA_024645025.1 Sphingomonadaceae bacterium | reverse complement strand
CCCGTTTGCCCTGAGCCTGCCGAAGGGCCGCTCTTTCAGTGCACACCCTGGCCGGTGAGCACGGCCTATTCCGTATCGAACAACCCCGCGAGCTGTTCGATCATCGTGCCGCCCAATTGCTCGGCATCCATGATGGTGACGGCCTTTTGGTAATAGCGTGTCACATCATGGCCGATACCGATGGCGCACAGCTCGACGGGGGAGCGGGCTTCGATCCAATTGATCACCTGCCGCAAATGCCGTTCCAGATAGGCGCCATTATTGACCGACAGGGTCGAGTCATCCACCGGCGCGCCATCAGAAATCACCATCAGGATCTTGCGGTCCTCGGGCCGCGCGACGAGGCGGTTATGCGCCCAGAGCAGCGCCTCCCCATCGATATTCTCTTTCAACAGCCCTTCGCGCATCATCAGACCAAGCGACTTCTTGGCGCGCCGCCAAGGTTCGTCCGCGGCCTTATACAAAATGTGGCGCAGATCGTTGAGACGACCGGGGGCCGCCGGGCGGCCCGCGGACAGCCAGCTTTCACGGCTTTGCCCACCCTTCCACGCGCGGGTGGTGAAGCCCAGAATTTCCGTTTTAACGCCGCAGCGTTCCAGCGTGCGGGCCAGAATGTCCGCACTGATCGCCGCGATGGAAATCGGCCGGCCGCGCATCGACCCGGAATTGTCGATGAGGAGCGTGACAACCGTATCCTTGAATTCGGTATCGCGTTCGATCTTGTAGGACAGCGAACTGCCGGGCGATACGACCACGCGGGCCAGCCGCGCAGCATCCAGCAAGCCTTCTTCCTGATCGAAATCCCAGCTGCGGTTCTGCTGCGCCATCAAGCGGCGTTGCAGCCGGTTGGCCAGCTTGGTGACGGCCCCTTGAAGATGCGTCAATTGCTGGTCCAGATAGGCGCGCAGCCGGGTCAGCTCGTCATCATCGCACAATTCGGTTGCGGCGATGACTTCATCAAATTCGGTCGTCCAGCTCTTATAGTCAAATTGCGGCGGCAGGTCAGACAAGGGGCGGTTGGGCCGCACGGGCATCATGCCCTCTTCGCCCTCCTCACCCGGCTCGCCATCGGCATCCATATCCGATTCGGCGTCCATTTCCTGTTGCTCGCCATCCTCGGCATCGCCCTCGGCCTGTTCGGCGCGCGCATCCATCTGCGCTTCGGCTTGGCCTTCTTCGGATTGCTGCTGTTCCTGCTCGCCCTGGCCTTCCTGCTCGTCCTCGCCCTCATTGTCCGCTTCGGTGGGGTCGATGTCATCCGGATTGGCGGTCAGCTCCAAATCCTGCAGCAGCTTTTGGACAAGCCGGGCATAGGCGCTTTGATCGTCCAGCGAACGGGCAAGGGCATCAAGGTCCGCCCCACCCTTTTCCTCAATCCAGTCGCGCACCATATCCAGCCCGGCTTGCGCAGCCGCAGGCGAGGCATCGCCCGTCAGCCGCTCCCGCACCAGCAAACCGATCGCGGTCGGCAAGGGCACTTCATCCGGCCCTTGCGCCCGCGCAATCGGGTCGCTGCGCATCCGCATATCCAGCGCATGGTGCAGATTTGCCCGAACCCCGGCCATAGCCCGCGCGCCAATCGCTTCAACGCGCGCGGTTTCCACCGCATCAAATACCGCCCCCGCAACGGCCTCGGGCGGACGATTCGCCTGATGGACAGCGTCATTATGGTGCTTCAGCCGCAGCGCCATGCCATCGGCAAAGCCGCGCGCTTCGGCCACCTGCTCGGGCGGCAGCAAGCGTCCAGGCATGGGCACCCGGAAATTCTTGCCCACTTGCGAGGGCGCGTCGGCGGTAAAGGCGATCTCAATCTCCGGCTCACGCGCGATGGCTCGCGCTGTGCCGGTCAGCACCTGCTTGAAATCTTCGAGGGGCGATTGCTCTGCCATGACATCGCGTTAGCGGTGATTAAACGCGGGGGAAAGACACCACAAAGCATCGGGGCAAAAAATGGACCAGAGGGCCTGTAAGCCGGGTTCTGTCCCCATGCCGAAGCATGATGGGCGACCATTCATCTAGGCGCACCGTTGCCGGGGCGCTCAAGCAACCAACCCGGACGACGGGGAGGAGGAATCCCATATGCCGTCCCTATTCGGTTTTGCTCCCGGTGGGGTTTACCATGCCGCTTCTGTTACCAGACGCGCGGTGCGCTCTTACCGCACCCTTTCGACCTTACCGTGCCGAAGCGACGGCGGTTTGCTTTCTGTGGCACTGTCCCTGGGGTCACCCCCGCCGGGCGTTACCCGGCACCGTTCCTCGCTGGAGCCCGGACTTTCCTCCCGCAATCCCGAAAGATCACCGGCGGCCGCCCGGCCCTCTGGTGCGCGCTTCATAAGCGGTGACAGGATCACAGGCAATGCCGGGCCTCAGGACGCGAGAACAAAGTCCTTCCGCTCCGGATCCCAGACATGGCGACCCAGCCGTGTCCGGGCGACGATTTCCGCGCGCAAAACGTCCACCCGGCTGACCCAACGGGCACCCCCAATCTCCAACAGCCTGGCAAGCGGCTCGGCATCCCCCAGCGCGGCGGCCACCCTTTGCCACAAGAAACCTCCCGCCCGGCCATGATGGACAAGGTCGCCAATCACGCTGGCTTCGGCGCCGGTCAGCATCCGGCCCGGCACGTGCCGCGCCGCTGCTGTTATGGCCCGCCGAAAACCCGCAATCATCTGGGCAACCTGCGCCGCCCGAGCATTGGCTTGGTGCAGCGTCCAATGGATCAGCCGGGCGGCGGCTTGCGCCTCGACCGGCTCAATATCCGTCGGGCCGGGGTTCAGCCATGCCCGCAAGGCCCGGGTCGATCCCGCCGCTTCCAGCGGCAAGATCGCCGCTTTTGGTCGCACCTCCGCCACTCGACCGTCGTGGAGGATCAGCGTCGGAAAATAGAGGCGTGCCTCGGGCAGCCCAAGCATGGCCCGCAAGAAGCAGACGAAATCCCCCTCTGGCACGTGCGCGGCGAATTGGCCGATGCCAAAGCTGAACCCCGCCCGGTCATAGCTGTTCAGCGCGGTGAAGCTGCCGCCTTCACACGCAATCGTTGGCGCGATCAGCTCCGCCCAAAGCCCGAACCGCGTGCGATACGCCGCCGCATCGTAGCGAATCGGCGGGGATGGGCAGCCGGGAAAGGCCGTCCCCAAGCCGACACGGCCTTGGTAACGCAAGCGTCGGCCAATAAAGAATGGGGCCTCGCGCCCATCGCTTGCCCAATAGTCTGTGCCCCGACGCTCAATCGCAAAGTCCATGCCGCCCCTCCAATGGGCAGGCGGCATGGCCCATTGGAAGGCCTGTAGGACAGCGAAATAGGATCAGTCAGACCGCAGCGTCACGCCCGCTCGAACACCGCCGCAATCCCCTGACCGCCGCCAATGCACATGGTTTCAAGGCCATAGCGCCCATTGCGGCGGTGCAGTTCCCGAACAAGGTTGGCGAGGATGCGCCCGCCCGTTGCGCCAATCGGATGGCCCAAGGAAATGCCAGAGCCATTGACGTTCAGCCGGCTTCGGTCATCCCAGCCCCAACCCTTCAAGACCGCCAGCACTTGCGGCGCAAAGGCTTCGTTCAGTTCGACAAGGTCAATATCGTCCCAGCCCAACCCCGTGCGCTTGAACAGCCGCTCAACGGCAGGCACCGGGCCGATGCCCATGCGCGACGGGTCGCAGCCTGCCGCCGCCCAGCTGTGAAACCACGCCATCGGCTCCAGCCCCAATTCGGCCAGCTTGTCTTCCGCAACCACAAGACAAGCGGCGGCGGCGTCATTTTGCTGGCTGGCATTGCCTGCCGTCACCACACCGCCTTCAATCGGGCGCAGCTTGCCAAGGCTTTCCAGCGTGGCATCGGGGCGGAACCCTTCATCCTTTTCAAAGCGGATGGGGTCGCCCTTTTTCTGAGGGATATCGATTGGCACCAATTCATCGTCAAACTTGCCTTCGGCCCAAGCTGCGGTTGCGCGCTGGTGGCTCATCGCGGCATAGGCATCGCACTCTTCCCGGGTGATGCCATAATCCTTCGCCAGATTTTCCGCGGTTTCGATCATGCCAGAAATAACGCCAAAGCGTTCAATGGGTTGGGACATCACACGCCCGCGCGCCAGCCGATCGTGCATCGTGACAGAACCGGCACGCGCGCCTTTGCGCATATCGGTCGTGTAATATTCAACATTGGACATGCTTTCGCAGCCGCCCGCGATGACGACATCGGCCACACCCGTCTGGATCATCATGGCGGCATCAACAATCGCCTGAAGGCCGGACCCACAGCGCCGGTCAAGCGAATAGCCCGGCACGCTGATCGGGAAGTCCGCGCGCAACAGCGACCAGCGGGCAATGCACGGCGCTTCGCCATTGGGATAGCCTTGGGCAAAAATGACATCATCGACCTTGGCCGGGTCCAGCCCCGTGCGGTCGATCAGTGCGCGCAGCACGACGCCCCCCAGATCGCCCGCCGACATATCGGACAAGGCCCCCAGATATTTGCCAACGGCAGTGCGGATGGGCGAAACGATAGCGGCGCGGCGCATGGCGATCCTTTCCTTGGTTCGGCTGGATGATGTTCAGCCTTGGTTTTCAATCCCCTGTAGGCTTGGGCAACAGCAGCGCAAGCAGGATTGCGCGGCATTCCCCATCGATAATCCCGTCAATCAACTCGGGCCGAAAGCGCCTTTGAAAGGCGCGGACAGCAGCCGGGCCATCCGTGATGTCGTAACCAAAACGTTCGAGTGCCAAGAGAAACCCGGCATCGGGCCAAAGTGGGTCCATCAGGTTCTTGGTCGGGCGCGGCAAAGCCAGCCGCAATTTCGCCAGCCGATACCACGGGAACAGCTCGCCGGGGTCTTCCTTGCGCGCCGGGGCAATGTCGCTATGGCCCACAACATTGCCGCGCGTAATATGGTGGCGCGCGACAACCCCGCTCAACAATTGGATCACGGCATCAATTTGCGCGTCGGGAAAAGGCCGATAGCCGAACTCATGCCCCGGATTGACAATTTCGATCCCGATGCTGGCGGAATTCACATCGGTGATGCCGCGCCAATAGGATCGGCCCGCGTGCCAGGCGCGGTCAGCCTCGTTCACCATGCGGACAACCTGCCCGTCTTCCAGTACGACATAATGCGCGGAAACTTCAGCCGACGGGTCGGCCAAACGGGCAATCGCAGCCTCCGCTGTTTCCATACCCGTATAATGCAGGACGGCCATGGAAATGGGCAGCTTGCGGGCATTGAAATTGGGCGAAGCGCGCTCGATCATCCAGTCCGCCTCACTGCTGTTTGGCCTCGGTCGCCTGCGCGGTCCGCAAGGTGACAATCGCGACGCCAGCCAAGACGATCACGCCGCCGGCAATCATGACGGGCGTCAAGCGCGTCCCAAACCAGACCGACGCCGCCAGAACGGCAATCACCGGCGTGGGCAGCGTCAGCGGCACGACCGTGCTGACCGGATGGCGTTGCAGCAGAATGCTCATCGCGCCCTGCCCGATCACTGTCGAGCCCAGCGCCGAAAACAAGATCCAACCAAATGTGGACAAAGGCACCTGCGACAGCGATGCCATGCCCTCAGGCTCTGCCAGCAGCGCGACGGGGAATAAGACCAGCGTTCCGACAAAGCCAACCCAAGCATAGATGGTCAGCACCGGTACCCCGACCAGACGGCGCTGGATCAACGAGCAGACGGCCCAGATGAAGCTGGCAATGGCGGTGAGACCAAGGCCCAGCCGCTCATCCACCGCATGGGGATCAAAAACCAGCAGGACAACGCCTGAAAAGGCGAGCGCCATCCCAGCGATCCGATATTTATGGA
>JAHEGQ010000075.1:76-6782 GCA_024645025.1 Sphingomonadaceae bacterium | reverse complement strand
AGCTGCAACCCCGCGACTTTCGCGCGCGATGCCGCGATGTTGATCGCGGGCGGCTATCGGTTGGATTGGGTTCAACCGGTCGGCCAGTTCCGATGGTCTACCCATGTGGAACTGGCCGCCGCATTTAGTCGCTAATCACTCAAGCCGCGAAGGCGGCCAGCACCGTGTGCAGAACCAGTGCCATCAGCACCAGGCTCGACAAGGCGAAGATCAAGAAGCGGACCATCACCTTGTTGACGGTTGCCTGAACCAGCGAGTGGACAATACGCAGGCCAACATAGGCCCAAGCCAGTGTCGCATTCAGGCCATTGCCCTGACCCATCACCGCCAGCGCAAGCGCGACCGCGTAAAACACGGTCGGTGCTTCATGCAGATGGTTGTAGTTATGCGCCTTCCACTGGATGTTTGCGGGCAGCAGCTCATCCAGCGTCTTGCCGCCCTGCTTGACCAGTTCATCGGCATCCAGCTTTGCGGCGCTCATCGCCGGGATGCGCGTGATGTACATCCACACCCACATCACCATCGTCCAAGCGGCCAGAACCGCCAGCGGCTTCATGATTTCAGACGTCATTTCCATATCTATTCCCCTCCAATAATCGGATTGCGTGTCAAATCGCGAGCGTCACGCGCACCGCGTTGATAGCCAAAACCGTCAGGCACAAAGTCGACAGCAAAAACAGCGTGAAGCGCACCGGGATGGTGTTGACCAACGACTGCCACAGGCTGTGCAGAATGCGCAGACCCGTATAGCCCCAAGCCAGCTGCACGTTCAGGCCTTCGCCGGCATTAGCCAGCGCCAGAATGGCAACCACAGCGTAAAAGAGCGTCGGCTGTTCCACCAAATGCGTAAAGTTATGGGCTTTCCAGTTTACACTGGGCGGTAGAACGCCTTCCAGATCCACCCCGCGCCCACCGGGCGGGGCGCTTTTCAGGTCTGCGCCGCTTTTGGCCATTGCGGGCAACCGCGTCCCGGCCATCCAGAAAACCATGATGACGGACCAAAGCACCAGCACAGCAGCTGGCGCCAAAATTTGAGATCCCATTTTCCCCTCCTAAGCTTATGGCTTATTTGCGGGCGGGAAGCTGCGCCGGATCGGACCGGGGGTCAAGTAAAAGCGGGCGGGGCCTTGGCCATGAAAAAAGGGCCAAGATCTTTCGACCTGACCCTTTTTTCGGTTTTACCAGTTCTGGCTTAGGCGAACAGCTTCGCCCAAGCGCGCTTTTCACGCGTTTTCCAATGGCCGCGATGATAGGCGTCAGAGGCAAGGAGCGGCATCACCGAGCCAGCCTCGGCAAAGACCATCTGTTCGATGCCCGTGTTGACCTTGCCCCAGCTCGCCGCTTCTTGCAGCGTGGAGGACGAACAGGCGCCGTCGCGGACATCCGCCACGGTGATCTGCACGGCATATTTGTGAACCGCGACATCGTCATGGCCCAGAATTTCAGCGCAGACGACGGTGTCCTGAATGAAGTTCTTCGGCACGCCGCCGCCGACCATCAGCAGCCCAGATTCACCTGCCTTGATCTTGATATCCGTAAGTTCACGGAAGTCCGCGACTGCGTCGATCATCAGATAGGGCTTGCCTTCCTTCATCCGGTCGACCTGATGCTTCACAAGGCCAAAGCCGGCAGAACTGTCGACAAAGGCCGGGCAGAAGATTGGCACGTCATGTTCATAGGCCAGCTTGACGAGGCTGTTTTCCTTCTTGCCATGTTCGGCCAGATATTTGCCCATTTCGCGGATGAAGGCGCGGCTGGAATAGGCCTTGGGTTCCAGTTCGTTCGCGATCTTGTTGATCGTGAAGTCGCAATCCTGCAGCTGCTCTTCGTCGATATAGGTGTCGTAGATGCGGTCGATATACAGCGAGCGCAGCGTATCATCATCGGGGATTTCAAGCGCTTGATAATGCTTGTGGCCCAGCCCTTCAAAGAAATCCATGTCGACAATGGTGGCGCCGGTGGCGACGACCGCATCGACCATGTTGTTGCGGATCAGTTCGGCATAGAGGTCCATGCAGCCGCCCGCAGAGGTGGACCCAGCAATGACGAGAAAGATCGTGCAATCTTTGTCGGCCAGCATTTGATTGTAAATGCCCGTCGCGCGCGCCAGATCGCGGCTGGTGAAGCTCATCTTGCCCATCTGATCGATGATCGGGCGGGCATCAAAGCTCTTGATGTCGATATGCTCAACGGTGGTGGACAGCAGTTCTGCCTTGCGCTGGGCGTTGATCTGATCGGTCATAACTTCGCAACTCCATTTCAAAGCCCCACCCGGTACGCGGATGGGGTTGGGGAGGGTTTTTAGAAAAATGATGCGGGAGCGTTACAGCTTTGCGACGTGTGTCGAAAGCCGGTTTTCGCTTTCTTCAAGATAGAGCGACGCCATCGGCTCATCGCCAACCTCATAGGTCGCGCCATTGGTAAAGCCGTTAAAGCCGGTGCGCATCGCGCAGCCATAGGCCCCCAACATCCCGATTTCGATATAGTCCCCCGCCTGCACATCGGCGGGCAGCAGGAACGGGCCGGCCATATGGTCCATATCGTCGCAGGTAGGGCCATAAAAGCTGAAGGGCATATTGCGCGTATCCGAGGTTTCTTCGCGCAGCAGCGCGACCGGGAAGCGCCAGCCGACATGGGCGGCATCAAACATAGGCGCCGTCATTGATGTAAAGTTCATCCCCCCGGCGCTTTTCAACGCGAACGATCAGCGAGGAATATTCCGCGCACAAGGCCCGACCCGGCTCGCACCAAAGCTCGGAGGAATAGCTGACGGGCAGGTCTTCATAGGCGCGCTGGATCGCGTCAAAATAGCTGTCGAGCGCGGGCGGTTCCATGCCCGGATAGACGCTGGGGAAGCCGCCGCCTACATCGACAACGTCCACCGTTACGCCCGAACCGACAATGGCGGCGCGGACGCGCTCCATGGCTTCGGTATAGGCGGAAGGGGTCATGGCCTGGCTGCCGACATGGAAACAGATGCCCAGCGCATCGGCAACCTGACGGGTGTCGATCAAGAGCTGCTTCATGTCTGCCGGATCGGCACCGAATTTGGAGGCCAGGCTCAGCTTGGAATGGTCGGACGACACGCGAATGCGCACGCACAGCGTCAGGTCCGTCGCGCCTTGGGTCGCGCGGACGATCTTGTCTAACTCTTCCGCCGAATCGAGCGAAAAGATGCGGACGCCATGGTCAAAATAGGCTTCGCGGATGGCCTCTTCGGCTTTCACCGGATGCATGAAGCACAGCGTTGCACCCGGGGCGTTTTCCCGCACCAGACGCACTTCGGCCAGCGACGCGGTATCGAAATGCGTAATACCACTGTCCCACAACAGCGCAATCAGCGCGGGCGACGGGTTTGCCTTCACGGCATACAGAGATTTGCCCGGAAACTTCTCTGCAAAGAAGCGGGCAGCACGCGCCGCGGCGTGTGGACGGGTGAGCGTGACCGGCTGAACCGGCCGAAGGGCGGTAGCTAGCCCCAGCGCGCTATGGTGCTTAGACAACTCAAGGGACCTCCAAAAGGTAGTTAAACGTCAAAACTGCTGCCTTGCGGTTATTGGAAGTCCCCATGGGGCAGCGGAGGGCGCGTATATGAAGCGCAGGGGGGGATGTAAAGCGGAAGAAATGCAAAAAATTTCAGGCTAAAAAAACGGCTGAAATACGCCAAAATTTCCAGCTTTTTTGGATCGCGTCAAATGCGTGAAAGGGACGCTGCGGCAAACATCAAAAACGAATCGAATTTCTGCTGCGTGTGCAGGCCCTTGGCGTGAAGAGCCTGTCTGCTGGAAATGGCGCCGCTCCTCTATTAAGGAGCAACAATGTCCGATGCGATCCTATCCCTTGCCGTTATTGCAGCGGCCGCCCTGATCTGGGGTGGTGTGCGCCTGATACGGGCCGCCCATGAAGGGCGCAAGGGTTGGCTGATGATCGTTGCCGCCTTGGTTCTGTTTGCCAACGTCCTGATCGTCGCTTGGCCCAGTTGACCGGCGCAACGATGGGGCAATGCAAAGCCTGCTAGGCAGCCGTTCCGCCAACTGTCAGGCCTTCGACCAAAAGGGTGGGCTGGCCAACGCCCGCCGGGACGCTTTGCCCGCCCTTGCCGCAAATGCCCACGCCTTCGTCCAGCGCCATATCATTGCCGATGCCCGTCACCTTGGTCAGGACAGTCGGGCCGTCGCCGATCAAGGTCGCGCCTTTGACGGGGGCACCGATCTTCCCATCTTTCACCAGATAGGCCTCGGTACAACTGAACACGAACTTGCCCGACACAATGTCGACCTGTCCACCGCCAAAGCTTTTGGCGAAGATGCCGTTCTTCACGCGGGACAGCAATTCCGCCGGGTCGTCCGTGCCGTCCTTCATATAGGTGTTGGTCATGCGCGGCATCGGCGCATGGGCATAGGATTCGCGGCGGCCATTGCCCGTTGGTTCCACGCCCATCAGCCGGGCATTGAGCCGGTCCTGCATATAGCCTTTCAGGATGCCGTCTTCGATCAGCACTGTTTCGCCCGTTGGTGTGCCTTCATCGTCGATGGAGAGGGAACCACGCCGGGCTTCCAGCGCGCCATTGTCGACCACCGTGACACCCGGAGCCGCCACACGTTCGCCAATCCGGCCCGAAAAGACGCTGGTGCCCTTGCGGTTGAAATCACCTTCAAGGCCATGGCCAACGGCCTCGTGCAGCAGCACGCCCGGCCAACCAGGGCCAACCAGAACTGTCATCTCACCAACCGGGGCCTCGACGCTTTCCAAATTGACCAGCGCTTGGCTCAGCGCCTCGTCAATGGCCCGGTTCCATGTCGCGGGATCAAACAGGTGATCGTAAAGATAGCGGCCGCCCAGCCCGAAAAAGCCGCTTTCCCGCCGGCCATTTTCTTCGGCCACGATGCTGACATTCAGGCGCACCAGCGGGCGGACATCGGTGGCGATAAAACCATCGGCGCGCACAATCTCTACAACGCCCCAGCTGGCCGATAGGCCAACTGTGACTTGCGCGACGCGGGGATCACGCGCCCGCGCGGCGGCATCGATCTGCTGGCACAGCGCGACCTTGTCGGCAAAAGGGATCAGCCCCATTGGGTCGCCATCGGTGTAGAGGTGGCGATTATTCTGCCGGGGCGCCGCCGACATGGCCGATCGAGACGGATCCAGCAGTGTCAGCGTTTCGCCCGCCCGGCGGATTGCCGCTGCGCTGATTTCATTGGCATGGGCAAAGCCCGTCATTTCGCCCGACACGCCGCGCAGTCCAAATCCGGCGTCGGTGGAATAATCGGCGGTCTTTAATCGGCCATCGTCAAAGCCAAACGCTTCCGAGGCGCGATATTGCAGATAAAGCTCACCATCGTCACAGCGGTGGAGTAGGTCTGCCGCAAGCCGCTGTGCGGTATCCGGGTCCAGCAAATTGTCGCGATAGAGAAAGCGGCGCGGGTCAGTCGTGAATGTCATAACTGACGATATAGAAACGACTTTGTCCCCTGAACAGGGTCGCGATTATTTTTGATCGGCCGGGCCGCCCTGAAGCACAAATCTTTTGTCGCAATAGCCGCATTCGACAAAGCCCTTTTCGTCGATTTCCAGCCAGACGCGCGGGTGGCCAAGCGCGGCGCCGCCCGGAATATCGGAAGCGCCATCGCAAGAGACACGGTGCGTTGTCACGCGGACGGATTCAGGAGCGTTGGTCATGGCGTTGCCGATAGCAACGCCGCGCGCCCATCTCAAGGGTCTTCAAAGGCCCAACCAAAGGACGGGCACGACAGACCTTTCGTGCTACGCGTCGACAGGCTACAGCCAGTCTATGAGCGAAGCAGCAATTGTCATTGATGACATTCAAAAGACCTATGCCGGCGGCAAGCAGGCGCTGAAGGGCGTCTCGCTTGAAGTGCCGCGCGGATCCATTTTCGGCCTTCTAGGTCCGAATGGGGCAGGCAAGTCGACGCTAATCAACATTTTGGCCGGACTGGTCACCAAAACCGCAGGGCGCGCGCGCATCTGGGGCTTTGATATTGATGAACACCCCCGCAACGCGAAGAACTCGATTGGCATCGTGCCGCAGGAAATCGTTTTCGATCCTTTTTTCACACCTTTTGAAACGCTGGAAAATGTGGCCGGCTTATACGGGGTGCCCAAGCGGGAACGCCGCTCGCTGGAATTGCTGCGCGCCGTCCATCTGGAAGACAAGGCTCATGCCTATGCGCGCACCTTGTCGGGCGGGATGAAGCGGCGTTTGCTCGTTGCCAAGGCGATGGTCCATTCCCCGCCAATCCTTGTCCTTGATGAACCAACGGCTGGGGTGGACATTGAATTGCGCCAGCAGCTTTGGGCCTATGTCCGCGAACTCAACCGCCAAGGCGTGACGATTGTGCTGACCACGCACTATCTGGAGGAAGCCGAAGAATTGTGTGAACGGATCGCCATCATCAACCATGGCACGCTGATCGCCAATAAGCCGACGCGCGAATTGGTCGATATGGCCCAGGAAAAGGCGGTCGAAGTCACTGTGGATCGCGATGTCGAAGCGCCGCCGCGGTCGCCCTTGTTTCAGAAGATTGAGGTAAAGGCGGGGCGGGTCCTGTCGATTACCTATTCAAAGGCCCATGCCAATGCGGGTGACGTTCTCGCGGCGGTGCAGGCCGCTGGCTATGGGATTGTGGATGTTTCAACGCGCGAGGCGGATTTGGAACATGTCTTCCTCAACCTGACGCGGGCC
>JAHEGQ010000074.1 GCA_024645025.1 Sphingomonadaceae bacterium | reverse complement strand
AGCGCCCAGCCCGAAATCATAGGCACCCTCGGCATCATCCGCGACGCCCTCGCCGCGTGGGCTGGTATCGGGCGCGACAAAGATCAGGCCGCGTTCTGCGCAGGCCGCACGGAATTCACCTTTTTCTGTCACATTGGCATGGGTGCAGGTCAGCCCTGACAAATACCAGACCACCGGCAATTTCGCGCCCGGTGCATGATCCGGCACAAAGACGGAAAACGTCATCTCTGTCCCGGTGCTGGTGGCGGCGTGCTTATACACGCCCTGAGTGCCGCCATGGCTGCGGTTGGTGGAAATTGTCTCAATCGTCATGTCGGGCCTTTCGGGCAGATTCGGTTCCCGCCCCTCCTGCGCAAGCTTCGCGCCGCTGGCAAGGGCTGGCCCATCCGAAAACAGGGTTGGAGGCGAGATGTCGTCGCGCTAGACTTGCACTATGATTAACCGACTTCTTCTTTCCGCCGCCCTTGTCCTCACCCCGTCTCTGGCGCTGGCCGCCACGCCCGAACAGATTGCCGCCGCCGCCCTGCGCCAAGCGCCCGTTGTGGATGGTCATAATGACGTGCCGGAACAAATCCGCGCCCGCTTCGGCAATGATTTTCGCAAGTTCAATTTCCACGACACCAGCAAAACGGCCGATGCCGATCACCCGACAATGCATACCGATCTTGCGCGATTGAAGGCGGGCAAGGTTGGCGGCCAATTCTGGTCTGTCTGGGTGCCGGCCAGCCTTTCTGAAGCCGAGGCCGTAAAACAGGTCACCGAACAGATGGACACCGTGCATCGGCTGGTCGCCGCCTATCCGCAAGACCTGACGCTGGCACTCACAGCTGCCGATGTGGAACGGGCGTTTAAGGAAAAGAAGATCGCCTCGCTGATCGGCATGGAAGGCGGCTATGCCATCGGATCGTCGCTAGGGGTGCTGCGTCAAATGTATCGCGCAGGCGCCCGATATATGACGCTGACGCACAGCAAGACGACGGCATGGGCTGATAGTGGCACCGATGCCCCCCGCTTTGACGGGCTGTCCCCCTTTGGCGTGGCCGTTGTGCAGGAAATGAACCGGCTTGGGATGCTGGTGGATCTAAGCCATGTGTCCGAAGCCACGATGCTCGATGCCCTGGATGTGGCCAAGGCGCCCGTCATCTTCAGCCATTCCGGCGCGCGGGCGATTGACGGGCATGGCCGCAACGTCCCCGACACCGTGCTAAAGCGCCTGCCCGCCAATGGCGGTGTGGTCATGGTCGTGCTGCTGCCCGATTATGTCAGCGAAGCGGTGCGGCAATGGGCCGCCAATCGGGCGGGCGAAGAAGCGCGCCTTCAAAAGCTGTTGCCTTATGATGCTGCGGCCGTTTCTGCCGGGCTATCAGCTTGGGAAAAGGCCAATCCGGAACCCAAGGCCAGCATCGCCCAAGTCGCCGACCATATCGACCATATCCGCAAGATCGCCGGTATCGACCATATCGGCATTGGCGGGGATTATGATGGCATGGATGGTGCCCCGGTGGGGATGGAAGATGTCTCTGGCTATCCCAATTTGTTCGTTGAACTTGCGCGGCGGGGCTATAGCCAACGCGACCTCGAAAAAATTGCCAGCGGCAATATCTTGCGGGCCTTGCGCGGGGCTGAGCAGACCGCCGCACGACTGAAGGACCAACCGCCCGGCGAAGCCCGCATCCAAATCGCGCCGTAAAAGATCAGCCGCGACGCGCCCAAAGATGGTGCGCCGCGACGATTCCCCCGCCCAGCACCAGCCCGAACAGGCCAGACCCAAGCGCCTGTGCGGTCCAATGGGCCACTCCGGGCAAGCTGGGCGCGGCCTGAGCCGCCAGTTGCGCGCCTGTCTCGATCCAATCCGGCACGGGCGTCAGGTGGAAAACATGAAGGCCGTGCACGAAAATACCGCCGCCCACCCAAATCATCGCCGCAACGCCGATGCCAGCCAGCGCGGCCAACAAATGGGGCATCCCCCGCACCAATCCGATGCCAAGGCGCCGGCGGATAGGCCCTTGCCCCTTGGCCAGATGCAGACCGATATCGTCCATCTTCACAATCAGGCCAACAAGGCCGTAAACGCCCGCCGTAATCGCGACGGCGACCAAGGCGAGAATGGCGGCCTGAAGCCCGATGGACTTGTCAGCCACCTCTGCCAGCGCAATTGCCATGATTTCGGTCGAGAGGATCAAATCTGTCCGAATGGCGCCTTTGACCATCTGCGCCTCCTGTTCCGAACCCGAAACAAGATCTGCCGCCACATCAGCCGATCTGTCTTTGGCGTGCAGCGCTTCGGCCAGTTTTTCGACGCCTTCAAAGCACAGATAGCTGCCCCCAAGCATCAAAATCGGCGTAATCGCCCACGGCAAAAAGGCACTTAGCAACAAAGCTGCCGGCAGGATGAGGAACAATTTGTTGAACAGCGACCCGCGCGCGATGCGATAGATGACGGGCAATTCCCGATCAGGGGTAAAGCCCGTGACATAGCGCGGCGTCACCGCCGCATCATCGATAACAACCCCGGCCGCCTTGGCCCCAGCTTGCCCCGCCGCCGCGCCGACGTCGTCAATCGATGCCGCCGCCAATTTGGCGATCATCGCAATATCGTCCAGCAATGCCGCAAGACCCGAGGCCATGATTTTCTCCTGCCTGAAGACATTATCGCTTAGGACGAGCCGATATAGCCTGTCCAGTCGAGAGACCTGCAAAGCCGCCTTTCCGGCCCTTGTTTTGGGGAGTATTAAGGATGAAGCGGCATAGTAAGCTTGATGAGACTCGGATGGCCCCAACATCACAATTCATCGACGCTGCGCCTCGGTTCGTCGCTGGAGAAGAATCGTTCGTCGCAAGACGGCTGGCCGGTTTGAGATCGACTGCTAGGAACAAAAAACAATATTTAAATGGACTTATCAGTAATGACATTTGCCTTGGGTAAGCGGGTTCGCGTTTTTGGAAGCTTGGGTTTGCTTTCCTTGGCCTGCATTGCACTGGCACAGCCGCGGATTAGCGACGCGCAACCTGTCGCGCGTAAACCTGGGACACCCAAGGAAACCCAGCTGGCCGCCAACACCGTGACGATGAAATTGCGATCGACAGGTCACTCGATCAACATCCTGCTTCCCAAAGAGTCTGAAGAACCAACCGTCAATGACAGTGCGCGCGCCGCGCCACCGGATCTGGCCGCAGGCCTGCGCGCGATATGGTCCGCCTTTCCCGGCAAGGCGGGCATTGCCGTGATGAAGGCCGACGGGTCTTGGATGCTGTCCTATCGCGGCGACGAACCATTGCCACAGCAAAGCGTCTCTAAGCTCTGGGTCTCGCTCGCGGTGATGGACGCGGTCGACAAGGGCCGGCTGCGGCTTGAAGATAAGGTGACACTAACCAAGACCGACATCACCTTGTTCCACCAACCCATTGCCGGCCTGATTGGCCCCGATGGCTATACGACCACCATCGCCAGCCTGTTGAAGCGCGCCATGACGCAGAGCGACAACACCGCGAATGATTTTCTGATGCGGCGTGTCGGTGGACCCAATGCCATTCGGGATATGATCGCGGCCAAACGGTTGGGCGCGATCCGCTTTGGGCCGGGCGAACGGCTTTTTCAGGCGGCAACTGCAGGCCTAACCTGGAAGCCGGAATATGTTGGTGGCGGCTTTGAGGCGGCGCGCGCGGCGTTGCCCCGAACGGTGCGCAAGGCGGCGATGGACCGCTATGTCTCAGACCCCATTGACGGCGCAACGCCTGCCGCCATCGCACGGGCGCTTGTTCGCCTGAAGCGCGGTGAATTGCTGAGTGCACAATCCACCCAATATCTGCTCAACGTCATGCAATCGACGGTAACCGGGCACGCCCGGTTGAAGGCCGGGGTGCCCTCTGGCTGGGTGCTGGCGCATAAGACGGGCACCGGTCAAGATTTGGGCAGCCGCACCGCCGGTTTTAATGATGTCGGTATCATGACTGCCCCAGATGGGACCAGCTATGCTGTTGCCGTGATGATCGGTGACACATCGGCCCCGGTGAGCCAGCGGCAGCAGCTGATCCAGCAAGTGGCTCGACTGGTCGCAGAGAACCATAAAAGCGGCCAATTCGCGGCCCGCACCTCCGTTAGCAAGCGCGCGTTCGACTAAAGGTCCAGAATGTCTGTCGCCAAAGCGGTGGGCGGTTGCTAATCCCCCCTAATGGGTGATCAGAAGCATCTCTATCTTGTCGACGGCTCGGGCTATATTTTCCGGGCTTATCATCGCTTGCCGCCGCTGACGAACATTCGGGATGAACCGGTGGGCGCGGTCTATGGCTATACGACGATGCTGTGGAAGCTGGCGGACGCCCTGCATAAAGCCGATGGCCCGACGCATATGGCGGTGATCCTCGACGCCTCGGGCAAATCTTTCCGCAACGAGATTTACGACCAATATAAAGCCCACCGCCCCCCGGCGCCGGAGGACCTTGTCCCCCAATTTCCGATGATCCGCGATGCGACGCGCGCCTTTTCGTTGCCCTGCATCGAAGAAATCGGACTGGAGGCAGACGATATCATCGCCTCTTACGCCAAGGCCGCACTGGAAGCGGGGTGGCATGTCACGATTGTATCCACCGACAAGGATCTGATGCAGCTGATCCAGCCGGGGCTTGATATGCTTGACCCGATGAAGGGCGAGCGTCTGGGCCCCCATGCCGTTGTTGAAAAATTCGGCGTCGGGCCGGAACAACTGGGCGATGTATTGGCACTGATGGGCGACAGCGCGGATAACGTGCCCGGTGTCCCCGGTATTGGCCCCAAGACAGCAGCCAAGCTGATCCAGGAATTCGGCACGGTTGACGCGGTATTGGCCGCTGCGCCAGATATGAAGCCGTCCAAGATGCGCGATAATCTGATCGCCCATGCCGACATGGCCCGGCTGTCCCGTATCCTTGTGACACTAAAGGAAGATGCCGCGCTGCCCGAACCGCTGGATGATTTGCTGCTGAAGGAAATCCCTGAGCCCCCGCTGCGCGCCCTTCTGGAACATCACGGCTTTGCCTCGCTTTTGAAGAAGCTGGGGGGCGATAGCGGGCGCGCAGATCATCAGGTGATGAAGATGATCCGTACCGAAGCGCGCACCGCGCCGGACGCCCCATCAGCCGAACCGGAACCGCAGGTCTTTGATCGCACGGCCTATGCCTGTGTGCAGGATGAAGCAACGCTGGACCGCTGGATTGCCGAAGCCGAAGCCGCGGGCATCATCGCGGTCGACACGGAAACCGATGCGCTGGATTCCATTGGGGCCAATCTTGTCGGCGTTAGTCTGGCGATTGCCCCCAATAAGGCCTGCTATATCCCGCTTGGGCACGGCGGTGGCGACCTGTTCTCTGACGCGCCGCAACAAGTGCCGCTGACGCGGGCCATTGCCAAGCTAAAGCCGCTTTTGGAAAACCCTTCCGTTCTCAAAATCGGCCACAACATCAAATATGATCTGAACGTCCTGATCCGACATGGCATCGCTGTCGCCCCCATTGACGACACGATGGTGCTTAGCTTTGATCTGGATGCCGGTCGGCGCAACCATGGCATGGATGACCTGGCGCTTATCCATTTTGACCATGCCTGCCTCAGCTTTAAGGATGTGTGCGGGTCTGGCAAAAACCAGCTGACCTTCAACCAAGTGGCGCTGCCAGAGGCGACGGCCTATGCTGCCGAAGATGCCGATGTTACACTGCGCCTTTGGCATCGGCTAAAGCCTCGCCTGTCGGCTGAGCAGGCGACCCGCGTTTATGAGCGCGTGGACCGGCCGCTCATCCCCGTTCTGGCCGAGATGGAACGACAGGGCATCAAGGTCGACCGGGATGAACTGGCGCGTATGTCCGCGGAATTTGCCGATGGCTGTGCCGCCTTGGAACAAGAGATCCATGCGCTGGCTGGCGCGCCTTTTTCCGTTGGCAGCCCCAAGCAGTTGGGCGAAGTGCTGTTTGGCCAAATGGGCCTGAAGGGCGGGAAGAAGGGCAAGTCAGGCGATTACTCCACAGATGTCACCGTGCTGGAAAAGCTGGCCGAAGATGGGGTGGAGATTGCGCGCAAGGTGCTGGACTGGCGCCAATTGGCCAAGCTACGCTCGACCTATACCGAGGCGCTGCAGCAGCAAATCAATCCGCAGACCGGCCGTGTCCATACCAGCTACAGCCTCACCGGCGCGCAGACCGGGCGCCTTTCTTCCAACGATCCAAATCTGCAGAATATCCCAATCCGCAGCGAAGCCGGTCGCCGGATCCGTGAAGCGTTTGTGGCAGAACCCGGCCATGTGTTGCTCTCTGCCGATTACAGCCAGATCGAGTTGCGATTGGCCGCCCATATGGCCGATGTTCCGGCGCTGAAAGATGCCTTTGCAAAGGGCGAGGATATTCACGCCCGTACGGCGCAAGAATTATTTGGTGAAGTAACCCGCGATACGCGCAGCCGCGCCAAGACGATCAACTTTTCGCTGCTCTATGGCATTTCGCGCTGGGGGCTGGCGTCGCGACTGGGCATTAGTTCAGATGAAGCGCAGGCCATGATTGATCGCTATTTTGAGCGTTTCCCAGGGATCAACCGCTACATCAGCCAAACCCTCCAAAAAGCCCGTGAAACAGGCTATACGGAAACCCTGTTCGGACGGAAAACGCACTTTCCGCGCCTCACAAGCCAAAACCAGACCGAACGCGCGGGCAGCGAACGCGCCGCCATCAACGCCCCGATACAAGGGACCAGTGCTGACATCATCAAACGGGCCATGGTGCGCATGGGCCCTGCGCTGGCCGAGGCCGGTTTAGGGAAGGTTC
>JAHEGQ010000039.1 GCA_024645025.1 Sphingomonadaceae bacterium | reverse complement strand
GTGCAACAGTGCCTGGCCCGTGGCATCGCCATTGGTGCCAACCGTAACCTGAATATCAAACAAGCCCTGGTTAAAGGTCATTGTTGTGGCTTCAGTGTGACGCGCCAAAAACTCGTGAAGCGGGATATGGTGGTTTATGATGGGATATAATGGGCCAAAGGGCGCTGAAAACGGGGCTTTTTGAAGGTTTCGGCAATGCGTCGAGTTTTTGTCGTATTTTGAGCTAGGTGGCGCATAAATTGGGCGATGACGGCCCGCAAAGCCGCAGTTTTCCGTTGGTGATGCGCCACTTAAGTTTTTGCATGCGCCACTTAGAAAAATTGGCGGAATTGCGCGGGGTTTGGGGTGATTCGCGGCCCTGAAAATAGTGTCAAGATGAAAAATTAAGTGGCGCATGGGTGGACACCGATAAAATGACCGGTGATTGGCCCGGATTTGGCCCGCTGAAAACGGAGTATTTAAAGGGTATTTTAAGGGGGATTTACTGACCGTTGAAAGGCTGGTTTTTGGGTCGCGTATTTGGCTCAAAATTTGTCGTGATTTGAGGGGCAAAAAGAGAGCGGTTTGAGAGGCTTTTACGGCTGTCTTTGGTGGTTGATTTATTAATAAGGCTGGGTTATTAAATTGGCTTCGGGGGATGCGGTGAATTCTGCCTTTCCGCAGCAGAGGGTAATGCCCGATGATGCTCTGGGGAGATTGGCAGTCCCCGCCCCGAATTTTCACCGGCTATCCTGCAAAATCTCAATACCCTCTTCGGAGAGCTTGCGGCGCAGTTCGCGCTGATCGGTGCGCTGGAAGCTGAGCAGAACGGGGTGGCGTTCGCTACCCCCTTTTTGCACCACTGCCTTCCATAATTTGCCGGGCTGCAGATGCGGGCGCTCGCCAAATATCACCAAGGCCCCATCCTTTTGTTTCAGACGGACGGAATGGTGCAAAAGCAGATCGATGGCGGAGCGATAATCTGCTGAACTGAGATCAGGATGGTTGCGGGATTGCTTGGCGGCTATGCCGCTATTGATGACGAGCAGCGGCGATGGGGCGGCGATATCCTGGGCTATTTTTTCCGGCAAAATCTGCAGTGGAATGATACCCTGCGGCAGGACTATAAATTGATCAAGGGCCGGGCTGGCGATGAATTCATCCAGGAGTTCGGCGGCAATCTTTTTTTGCCCCACGGCCAAGCTCTCTTCGATGGTGACGGTGGTTTTTTCAGCCAGTGCGCGCAGATGGGCGATTCCCGGATTATAGCCGAAGCCGGGATCAATACCGGCCGGGATTTGCAGAAGTTCACCGGTGCCCTGCCGGATGAATTCGCGCATGGCAGGCTTTGGCGAGGTGCCCAGTTTCCAGCCCTTGCGATCCATCATTGATTGGGTGATTTGCTGGACCTTACACTGACAGCCCCAGCCATTGGGCGGGAAGAGCCATTGCCATGCCGGATCGTCAACATGGAGGATGAGACCATGCCAGCTTTTGTGATCTTGGCGCGGGTGTTTGCGATAATGATCGGACAGATAGCGTAGAAAAGGCAGCTCTTGCTTTTGCGCCTGAATACGCCGCCAGCGCCCAGCGGCCATGCTCATCTTCACATTGGTGCGATAGATATTTTCGAGCCGTCGTTCATTGACAATCACCGGCTGGTCGCTGCCGGTGATTTCGGTATTGGTGACAATACCCCACCAGCCCTGTTTTTTAAGCTCCGGTAGGATATTAGCATGCCATTGTTCATAGGTGCCACCGTTTTTAATGACCTCTTCAAGCGAGGTCTGGATGGATCGCAATAGCTCTGTTTTGGCGATGCGCGCGACGGTGAAGGCGCTGGCATGCTCCTCCAACATGAGATCGGTCCAATGGTTGCTAAGTTGCAATTCACTGCGCAAATCCCATGCCGCCTGGGTGGCGTCATTTGAGGAGAGAATATCATAGCGGATTTGAGCATCAGCCATCATCAGATTCCCTGGTCATCAGGCCGTGGGTATCTGCAATTTGACCTGCCTTCGCCATGGTATCGGACCAATCGCTGACATTCAATTTCTGCCATTGGCCGGAAAGCCAATCATAGAAAGCGGCTTCGCCCTCCAACTGGGAAAGCTCTGCCAATTGCTGATCGCCCCAATGGGGGGTGGAGGCCATCAATTGGCGGACAAGGCTATCTTCGGCCTTTTGATCAGAAAGAGTCGCGGCTGGTAAGGCTTCGGCAAAGCTGGTCTGTCGAATGGATGATTGCCAATCGAGCTGCAGCGGCTCAAAAATCTCTGGGCCAAAGCGTAGCTCTCCCCGGTATGGTTCGATAGCCTGAAGATCGGGGTGATTCCCGCCATAAGAGAGGGTGATATGGCAATGATATTGATCATAATCCCAACTGGCCCCACGGGCGCGCATCTGTTTGTTGCGTTCATCGAGATGGGAAGAATAGAAGAAGAGCGCGATGGCTCCCTGTTCGCCGATTTTTTCGACCAAGCGCGGCCCACCGGCTGGGACATAATGACCGCCGCCATCGCCATTACTGCCAAAATAATCACCCATGCGCAGCCAATTTACCGGCGCACGTGAATAGGCGATGGTGACATGAAGATCGCTGGCGGCGAGAAGGCTGGTGAAGCCCTGGGCGCGGGCCCATTCCAAGACATCATCGGCATTTTGCAGCGCGCGATAGACGTAGAGCGGGCGCAAATCCTCTGCGGCGAAGCTGGCCTCTGCCGCTTTATCAGCTGCGGCCTGTTCGGCAGGGGAAAGCATATCTTGCTGTGTGGCGGGGGTTTTTGCTGGCACATTGGCCTCTTTGCGGATGAAGCCCGCGCCATAAATCTCTTTAAAGCTTTCCTCATCACGAACCCAGCCCATGGCATGGAGCTTGCTATCGGTTTCTGCCTGGGCGGCGAGATCGGCTTCTTCATCAACCTCTCGGACCAAGCGCGGCGGCGCGACATCATCGCCATAATTGAGGGCGCACCACCAGCGCGCCGGGCCATCGTTAAAGCTTTCTGACAGAAGATCAGCATCTGCCTTCACCACTTCCATCTTCACGCCCGCATGCACCTGTGCCTGACTGAGAGAAGAGCCATTTTGGGTGGTCATGGTTTGGGAGAGGATGATCTTGGCAATCGCTTCATCCATATAGCGGACGAGCGTTTCATAATCCTGAATGCCAGATTTAGCCGCCTCCAACAGGGCGATGGTTGCGCCCTCCGGGATGACGATGCCGCTTTCGGTCTGGATAGCACCCAAAGCCTCTAGCAAATTATCCCGTTCCGAAGGCGGCGTGCCCCGGCGATAGGTGCCAATGGCGGTTGGCGCAGCATATTTTTCAATAAACAGATTCCAGAAGCGGATGCCATTTCGCTTAAAAAGGCAGGGCCAATAGAGCCAGTTGGCGAGGCCCAACCCATAGGGCTCATCATCATCGGTGGAGCCCGTGCTGAAGGTCCAGAAATGATAATCTGGCAGCAGCTCGCCCGAAATGACATTGTTCAAGGTGAGCAGATGCAATCGCTGCTCTGCATCAAAGCGAAAGCGGCGGGCGTGGCGCACTTTTATCGCGGAAAAATCCCAACCATCGTTGCTGGGCTGCCAGCGCATTTCTGCCACAGCGAAGCCAGTGAAAAGGCCGTGCAGCATCTTTTCTGTGACGCGATCCCAGCCGAGTTTTTGAATGACGCGATCAAAGCGCTGGGCAGCGGCAACCGAGCGCGGATCATCATCATCACCCGGCGCGATATGCCAATTATAGCCGATGACAGCGCGCTTGCGCTGTTGCAAAGTGGCGAAGACCTGATCATCTTCAAAAATGCGGTCATAGATGCCCCAATCGACGGAATGAAGCAGGCGCGGATCGCGGGGCTGCTGCAGGCCATTGATATAAGGGCGGGTGATATCACGCCCCCCGCTGGTGGTGGCGATTTCTGCTGTTTGAACGGCATGGGCGATCTGATTTTTCACGCCCTTTTCAGCGGTTTTGCTGGCCATGGTTAATATCCTTCATAATGGCTGGTGCGGACGGAGCCCCAGCCCTTGCTGCCCAAGGCAGATTCGCCGCCATTTTGGCGGTGGCCGGTGGTTTGAAAATCAAAATCGCCGGGGTCTTCTTTGGCGGCGGCGATGAGATGCATATTGGCAATGGCATTATCGCCATGGCGGCGCACGATCTTGCCATTTTCTTTCACATTGGCTGCGCGATCGGGAATTTTGGGCACGCCGCGCACAAGTTTGATCATGCGCATATCATCAAGCTCACCCTCATCATGGGGCATGATGAAGCTGCGATCTTCGACCCCTGCCTTGAGCAGCGGCATGAAGGCCAAATAGGTTTTGTCCGACGCCATGACAGCCTCAATCACATCAAAGCCGAAGCGCTGTTGCATCTTCTCCGCCAAGGCGCTGCCATTGCCCCGGCCATCCATTTTACCCGCCGAAAAGAGCGGCAGGCGGGTGATGCAATATTCCAGAACAAATTCCTGATCGCTGAAGGGCACATTGCGCATTTCCAGCGTCAAACGGCAGAGCAGCCGCCGAAATTCATCATGCTGGCCAAATTTGACCGGGGAATTATCGCCGGTTCTGGCAAAATCCTGCCCCATGAAGCTGCGCTTTCGCTGATCGAAAGCTTCGAGCCAAGGCCGAACCTCTGCCTCCAAAAATTCGCGCAACCAATCGCGACGCCATGCTTCATCACGGCGTTCAAAGCCATCCGGGCACCAAAGCTTTATCACGGGAAGTTCATGCGACATGGCTTCTATAATGGTGGCGCGGGGCAGATAAATGCCGCTGCCTTTGGCGGGGATGACATCCAATTCTTCATCTGCTGCATCGCCATATGTTTTGCGCAGTTCCGCTTCCCATTTTTCCTGCGCTTCGGGCGAATATGTCTGGCCGCTGACAAGGCAGATGCGCTGATAGAGGCCCGCATCGAGCGCATCCCTCAAGGTGATGCGCATGACATGGCCGCCACGTTTATCGGCCCGGATTTCTTCGATCAGGGTGTTAAAATAATTGTCGCTGCCATCGTGGGTGGAAATGACGATGACGCGGCCGCCCCACATGAGGCAGGCGAGCACCGCCTTTATCAATTCTTCCAGATTATCGTGAAAGGCGGCTTCATCGATGATGAAGATGCCCTGTTTACCGCGCACAGAGCGCGGGCTGGAGGGCAGCGCGACAATGCTTTTGCCGCTGGGGTAATCAATGCGAAAGGCCTTAACGGTGCGCCCGGCATCGCCCTGGACAAGGAAGCCATCGCCATCAGGCGCTTCGATAGCGATTTGATCGCTGGGCACGCTGCCATCATCAGCGATCAGATCGCCCCGGCTGTTGTATAAATCACCATCGCCATCGCGGGCGTAGGCGACCAACGATTCGCGGATGGTGGGCACGGTATTGAAGCGTTTGGAAAAATCACCGCAATAGCTGATGAATTCGCGGGCCATATCGAGATTATAGCCGACATAATAGACATTCTGCGCACCGGTGGTGGCGCTGGCGGCGAGCACGGCCATGGGTGACATGCCATAGGACAGGCCTATACGGCGGCTTTTTTCGACCAGGAAAAATTGATGCTGCTCTGAAAGCTCGATAGCCTGCTGCTGATAGGACAAAAGGATGGCGGGCGCGGCCACCTGTTTGGCCTCGTCCGGCTGGGGCTTGATGGTTTTTTCTGTGGCGGGTTTTATCTTGGCGGACATCGTTTTGTCCTCCGTTCGCTGGCCGGTCGGCGCGCGCCGGTGCCGCTGACATCCCAATGGGTGATTTCGCCGCTGTTGATACGGGCGATGAAACCGACCGCCTCATCAAAGCCAGCGAGGCCATCGCGGCTGATGATATCGCAATGTGGTTTGTCGGCGATGGTCCGGTTTGGCCGGTGGTGATCGGAAATGCGGAAATGCCAGAGCTGCCCGCGCAGATCGCAGAAATAGATATAATAGCTGTTTGAAATCTTACTGCGCGAGCGGCGCATGCTCTGCATCCGCCAGCCAGCCGCGCGCGCATGATCGACAATGCGCAGGCAAAAGGCATTGATGACCTGTGGCGCGACGGGCACCGGGGCAGAGCGGAAGCTCATGCGACATCCCCTACTGGGGCCCCTGCTTGTGCCCAGCCCAGCCGGGCGGCTTCGGCCAAAAGGCCCTTGCGGGTGAGCGGATGGGCACGGCTGGTGACGGTGAAATAGGCTATCTCACCGCGATCTGGCAGGCGCTTAACGCTTACTCCGCGCGTCTCCAGCCATGTTTTAGCCGCATTGAAGCGGGCCATATTGGCCTCTGCAGGGCTGATGTAGGGTTTGCCTGGCATTATGTGGCGAGGCCCAGAATTTCACGCCGGATGGTATCAATCACCTGTTCCGATGCCCCAGCGCTGCGGGCGGCGCGTTCGGCGCTTTCTGCGGCCTTGGTGCGTTCTTCCTTGCGAATAGCAGCATCGCGTTCGGTGTCGGTTTTGGCGGCGGCGGCAATATCCTTTACCATGCGGCCGAGATTGGCCATCGCCTTTGGATCGGGAATATCGTCGCCTTCCGAATGGGCCATGACGGTGCGCACCGCCAAGGAGGTGACCATCTGAATGAGCAGCTTGCCCGTGGGATTGGTGCTGTCGCCAAAATCGGCCGCATAGGCCTTGGCCACGGCGAGCACATCGCGCTCTCGCGTGGCCATTTCCCGATAGCCCTTGGAGTAGCGACCAATGGCGCTGCGCGAAATCTCTGGATTGATGCGCTGTATCGCCTCCAGAATAGCATCAATTTTCAATCCCTTTGCCAGGGCCGCATCGACAGCGGCGCGGACACGCGGATCGAGCTCGATAGAAGAGCGGCGGGCCATGGGCTATTCCCCCGTTTTATGGGGGCTGATGCCAGCAATACGCAGCAGGCCACGGGCGGTATCGCGCCCGGTATCGGTGGAGCGGACAGTGAGGAAGGGGCCAATCTGCTCTGATTTGAGCAAATCCCTATCGGCTAACCAGCCGATTTCACCCGCAACATCAACGCGCGCGACGCGATGACCAAGCTCTGCCATCAGCACGGTGAGATCGAGATCGGTCTGTTCGCCGCCGACATCGAGGACAAGATCAAGAATCGCGCGGCGGATCAATGGGCGCAGAATATCAGGGATCATAGCCGTAGCCCCCTTTCGATGATGGTGTGGAGATATTGATTGGTGGTGGCGAACTGGCGCAGAATGCCTTCTGTCGCGGCCTCCATGCGGCCGATGCGTTCGGCAAGATAGGATATGCGCTCACTCATCTCTGATCGTGATGGACTGGCATCCATATCACTTTGCAGATTGGTCAGCCGCTCATCGATGCGCACCAGCTCTTCACGAATGTCGCCCAATTTGGCGGCATGTTCATCCAAATCGCCACGGGGTGCGAATTGGGTGCGAAGCCAAAAGAAACCGCCCATCATCATGAGCGGTGTGATGGTGGCCGCAATCGGCCACATGGTTGCGACAATGTCTAGCCAGGACGGCATTATTCACCCCAAATTGTTAAATCATTCGGGGGTTTTAATGGTGGCTGGAGTGGGTGGGCTGGGGCGTCCGACGCCGGACGATAGCCAAGGCGGGGCGGCATGGAATGCAGCGCTGGCCGGGAAATGCCATAATATGATTTTTGCGGGGCGGCAAGCCTTTGTGGTTTTTATGGCTCATCGCGGCGGACGCCAGCCAAAAGAAAACCCCTCCGGCAGGGGCGGAGGGGCGATGAGTTTTTATCAGGTTGTTATTATTATTATTCTTGCAGCGGGGCGAGGATCAATTGCAGCAGGGCATAGAGCCCGGATCGCGACAGGCCCGCCAGATCATCACCGGGGATGAGCAGCGCGGCGAGCGCGGCCAAGGCGGCGATGCTCTGGTCTGCGGCATCGCTGGCCGGGCTGGCATCCGGCGCGCTCATGCGCCCTGCCTTTGCAATTGCAGATGGCGTGCAAGGGCATTGCTGCGGCTCTGCATAGCGGGCAGCCGGGGGGCGAAATGGCCACCGCGCGATTGCAGGCTGGCGAGATTGGCGGGCGGCGCGATGAGCCCCAAGGCTTCGGCGGTGCGGCGTTTGGCGCGCACGGTGCTGGCGCATTTCCAGCCGCAGAGCAAAGCGATTTCGGCATTATTCAGCGCCTTTGCGGCATAGCGGATGAATTTGCGGTTGGCGGGATGCTTTAGCCAGAAGATGCTCAGTTCGCGCTGGGTGGAGAGGGATAGCGCGGGGGCGAGCAGCAATTCTGGCGCGGGCTGTGGGCTGGTGAGCATGCGGGCGGCCCAATCGCGGAAGGCGGCGGCTTTGGCACTGCGCGCGAACATGGCGATTTTGACGACGCCCTTCTGGCTGAAAACGCGGGTGGGCTGAATTCCTCCCGCCGTTGGCAGATCAACAATCATGGTATCATCGGGGCCAAATTCTTCGGCATTGCGTTTATGGATTTTGTCCATTGCGACGCGCGGAAATGTGAGGCCTAAGGCGTAACCAATCTGGTTACCCCTTACCCAGCGGGTGCCATGGATGGTATAGATATCGAGATGTTGGCCGTCAAAATGGGCGGCAAGGGTCGTTATAGTCATGTCAGTCTCCTTGGTTAATGGAGACATCCAAACGCCACTTTCAATTGGTGATCGGATGCCGTCAGGTTGAAAGACCAGCCCAAGGAACCGGCGCAGCTTGCGCTGCCCCAACGACACCCGACCATAAAAAACCGCGCTCAAAAGCGAGGTTTGGCGCGGGTGACGCCTTGGAATATTGGAGCTTTCAACCTCCGCCCCGGAATTTGCCGGGACAAGGGGTTCATACTGCGCCACCCGCTGGTTTGTCAAGTTGCTTCAAAAAAAGGGCGATGAGGTCAGCTCCAATCGGCATCGGGCTGGTCCGGTTCCAGATCAGCGGTTGTCTGGCCGGCTTCCTCCGAATCGGCTTCCGGCTGATGGGCTTCCGGTTGGTGGGCTGTGGCCTGATGGGCGACGATGGCCTCGGCTACTTCCCTCATGCCATTGGTGACGGCCAAGGCATGATAGCTGACAAGTAGGAAGGGAATGGCAAAAGCCACCAGTGCGCCCGCGAAATAGAGCGGGCCGATGATGTTTTGAGGTTGCATAACGATGGCGAAGGCTAAGATGGCACCGGCCAGAGCGCAGGCCCAGAGGCCGATGCGGCGCATATCGGCGCAGGCGGTGTTTTCAGCAAAATTAAGCATGGTCATTGATTTCTTCCTTTTTGATTATGGGGCTGTCTTTTGATCAGCCCCGGCGCTCTGCGTCAATCTTAAGTATGACGCGCGGGACATGCTGGTTTTCCTTTCTGTTTGTAGCGGCGGGGGGACTCTCTGGATTGCCGCGCTTCGCTCGCAATGACGGTGAGGGGCTGGATTCCCGCTTTCGCGGGAATGACGGGGTGGGGCGCTGGATTGCCGCGCTTCGCTCGCAATGACGAAAAAGAGTGTGCATCAGAATAGCAGCATTTGGCGGGGGTCTGATCATGGCTCTGCGGCTTCTTCCATTATGAGGATGATGCCAAAGGCCTTCATATCGGCCAAGAATTGATCTTCACTGATGCCGCCCATCAAGCCGGCCGATGGGCTAAGCAGCCCCATGGCACAGTATCTTTGATGCTTGAGCTCGACCTCGAAGGGTTCAAGTTCATCCTGTTGCTCGGCAGAATTATTGATCCGCAGCAGCCAATCACCGATGGTTGCTTCGCGGATGCCAGCAGCCAGCGGCTTTTCGCCAAGCTGCTGGCTGATGGCCAAGCAGGCGGTCAGCCAGGCTATTGAAATACCGCTCATGGCTCGCCTCCTTCGCTGGCATGGCCATTGCGCATGCGCTTGGGCCACCAGGCAAAACGGGCCTGGGCGGTGCGGTTCTTAAAAAAACGAAATCTCATTCTGTTTCTCCGATGTCAAAAAGTTCAATCTGGCGGGGGTCTGCCGGGCGGTTTGGCAGGGCCATCGGCGGGCGATCTGTGCCTTCATCCGTATGGTTGACGAGATGGGATAAATAGGTGCGCGAGGTGCCCAGAATCGGCACAGCGGCCTGAATGGTCATTGCGCCGCTGCGAATGGCGGCGATCACTCCGCCGCGCCGCGCCTCTGCCAAGGCATTCTTGGCGGTGGGCACCTGCAGCCGGTTGCAGCTGTAAATCCTTGAAAGGATCCTCGCCGCCTCCTCGCCAATCACCGGGGCAGCGCGGTTGCGCGACGCATCCTCTGGGATGTAAATATACTGCCCGCCAAAAGCCTCGACAAAGAGCAATGTGGCATAGGGGCCGATATGCGCCGCCATTTCCAACATCTGGCTGGTCCAGCGGGCTGTGGGCTTCACATCCAAGGGGATCGGCAGATCGGAAAGGGCGATAGCCGCGCTTTTCATGAGGCATCATCGCGGCGGAGGCTGCGCAGCATTTTGCCGAGTTCGGCAATTGCCAAATCCTGATCGCGGGGGCTGGCACCGTGACCGGGCAATTCCACGGCAAAGCCCAGATCATCAAGGCCGCGCGCCAAGGCGGCGAGCACGCATTCGCGCTCTGGCACGCCATCCAGCCAGATCACGCCAGAACGCTGGGCCCATGATTTCAGCGCCTCAATCACCGAATGGGCGGCGACATGATCGAGAAAGGCGAGCCGCGCCGTGCCGGTCTGGCGGCGAACAAAGGCATCAATGGCATGATCCTGTGGCTGATCAAGCGCGCCCAGCCAATAGAGGCTCCACCAGAGTGCGCGGATTTTACCAATATAGGCACGGTGGCCCATCGGTCCTTTCCAGCCACGGTTAAAATGATCGAGCAGCGCGCCGAGCTGGGCGTTGGACATCTGCGCCATGCTGGCGATGCCGATGATATTCAGCTGGGTTTCTCGGCGGCAATCCTCATCAAGACCAAGGCGACGACAGGCGGCGCGGATGGCGATCATTAGTTTGCGCCGGGCCTGTTGCTGGAAGGCCGCTTTGCCAGGGCCAATCGCGCGCGCCGGCGCGCCGGGCTTTGCCGATCGGGCGGCGGTCATTGCAGGCTCACAGGCGCGGCATCGCCGCCAATGGGCCGGGCGGCATAGGCATCGGCGATTTTATGGGCGAGCCAATCGAGCATATCCCAATCGAGCCGGATCATCATATTATTCTGGTGGGCATCGCGCAGCAGCAGCAATGCGCCAAAATCTTCTTTGGAGATGCCCAGTTCAAGCGGTTCCGGTATGGCCGCTGCGCTGGTTTTGCCATGAAAAATAATGCCATAGTCAGCGCGGGTGCTGAATTTGGCGATGAGAATCTCATTCATGATCGGCTCCTTTTATGCAGATTGCAGAAATATCGAGGATGAGGATGCGCGGCTTATTTTCAGCGCGCAGCATCGTGACTTCACTCTGATAAATCGTGTTAAATTCCAGAAGCATCCGGCCCTGCGCCACAGCAGCAGGGATCGAGACAGAATATTGGCCATTTTTGGAGCGCTTTGAGGGATATTGACCCTGCTGGTTATCCAGCGTGATGGCGAGCTTGCCCGCATCCTCGCCAGTGCCAAATTGCAATATCAGATTATGATGGGGCATAGTCATGATCAGCGATGAGGCCAGCTGTTTGCCCAAAGTGATCTGGATATATTTACTGACATTGCCATTGATGCGCGATTTCATCTGGCGGCCCTGAATGCGGACGCCAGATGAAAAGTCGTGGTTGGGCTTTTTATTTTTACTGGGATTGGGCAGGATTTCATAAGCCATGATTGCTATTCCTTCGGGGTTTATGTGCGGTTTGGGGCGGAAGTGATTGCGACGGCAGGGGTGGCGATGCCTTCTGAACTGGGTGGTTTATCGCCGGTGAAATCGATGAAAAATTCTTCGCGCTGGGTCACGGCGAGCAAAGCCTCGCTTTCCAATCGCCGCCCAATGTCGCTCAAAGGATCGCGGATCATCGCGATGCAGGAAGGCTTATTGATGCTATATTTGATGCTGTAGGTTTCGGGCGAGATGGCGATCAGCCGATCAATCAATTGATCGCTGGTGAGGCCGCGCGGCAATTTGAGCGAAGGTGTGGTGGTGCGCTCACCAATGATGCAGCCCGCCAGCTCGATCGATTTGCGCCGCCCCTCTGTCATCATGCCGCCGGCAACGGCCCACCAGCTGCGCATTTCAAGAAAGATGGCCTTGGCGGCCTCTTCCAAAGGGGCAAGGCCCGCATCGCGCGCGGCCTCTATCTGGCCCATCGCTGTTCTGGCATCGAGCTTCATGGTTTCAATTGCGCTGACCAGCTGGTGATAATCGGCAAGCCGCTGGGTGGCTTCGGCGATATTGGTCGGTGCGGCTTGCGGCAGAGATTTTTTGCGAGGGGCAGCCATGATTCTTATTCTCCTGTTTTTGGGTGGATTTTTGTAGCCGGGGCATCCTGCGAGACCAGCGGCAGAACGGTGCCGCAAAAGCCGCAGGTGGCGGTGATGCGATCAACATGCCAATGGCTGCGGTGGCAGCCGGGGCAGCGGTTTTTTTCATGCAGGCAATAAACCGCGATGCAGCCGCTATGCTGGATGGTGCCGATGAATTCCGGGTTGGACGACATTTTAGACATCGGCTTTCTCCCGATCGGTGTTAAAGGCGCAGTTGGGGCAGGAACGGGCATGGAGCCGTTCGTAGCTATTGGTGGCCCGCGCCTTTGGCCGACGCAGGCTCATGCAGCTTTTCAGCGGGATGCTGCCCCAGATCGGGCAGGCGACATCTTCGGCAGCCAGCGCGGCGCGGACCAGCTTTTCGGCCTCTTCATAACTGCCGGTATATTTGGCCGAGAGGATGCGGCTGACATAGCCACCCGATTTTTTGAGCTGTTCACCGACGATGCGCTGATTTGTAGCATCACAATGGCTGGCGAGGATGCGCACCCATTGGGGCAGATCATTGCCCCATGCGAGGCGCGCGCGGGCGAGATTGCTGGCCGGATTGGGGATGGAATCGCTCATGCGGCGTCTCCCGAAAAAGGTGGCGGGCTGGTTTTGACCAAACGCCAATTGGGCTGGGCAGGATGGGCAACCAGATGGCCGCTTTTCACCAGGGCGCGCAGCACGGGCAGCGCGGTTTTGCGGCGAACATCCGCCGCCATCAGCAGATAGGGCAGATCAAAGGCCTTCAACACATTGGCGGCAATCCAGATGCGCTGGCGGGCATTGATGCGGCGTTGGCGATAGGCCGGGCGCTTGGCCGGAAGTTGGCCGGGAAGGTAGGGCGCGCCCATCATGCCGCCCGCCCGCGTGGGGTGAGTTCACCATTATCGACACGGCGATTGCCCCAATATTCCAGATCAATGCTGGTGCGGCCATCATCCAAGCCCATTTGCTGGGCCCTTTCCAGATTGGTGACAATCCGGCGAATGACCCCACGGCAGCTTTTTGCGATATGCATGACCAGATCGTCTGACAGGGCGACCGAATGGCAATAATGTTCGCGCAATGCGAGAACATCTTGCTGACTGGCGGGCTGGGCTGCGGTGGCGATGAGGATGCGGTTGTGAAAGCGCTCCCATTCCATCAGCTTTGCAGGCAAGGCCTCTTCGCCGATCATCATGATGGCGATGCCGGTGTTATCGTGAATATCGCGCAGGATATCGACCGATTGCTTTTTAACGAGATAGTCCATTTCATCGATAATCAAAGGCCGGGGATATTGGCACAGGAGGCTGATGATCTGATCGAGGATCAATGGACCGGTTTTTTCAATATGACTGATTCCCAAGGATGCCGCGAGGGCGCTGAGCAATGAGCGCTGGGTCCAGATGCTGCGCGCCTCGACATAGGCGGCATTGGTGCGCGCGGCGGCAAAGGCGGCGGCAACCGTTTTGCCATAGCCGGAAAAGCCATAGAGCAGGCCAAAGCGGGGCATGCTTTCTGGCACGGCCATACATTGCTTCAGCGTCATCAGCGCGAGGCGCATATTGGTGAGCTGGGCCTGTGGCTGGATCGTTTCTTCATCGGGTGAAGGGGGTCTGATAGGTTGGTTCACAGGGCTTTCCTTTCGGGTTTAAATGGGCGTGGTTGTGGTTAGGCGATTTTCTGCTGTGAGCTCTCGCTGTGTGGGGCGAAGGCGGCGGCCATCTCTTTTTCTGTCGAATAGCTGGCGCTGCGGGCATAGGCGCGGGCCCATTTCAGTTCCTGCGGATCGGTGGCGATGCCCGCTTTGTCGGCGGCGATCAGGCGGTCTGCACGGACGACCTGAGCAGCGGCAGAAGGCGGTGCAGCAGCTGGGCGCGCTGTTGGCGCGACGCCGGGCGGTTTCAATTGATGGACATCGGCCGATGTCTGTGCCGCATCCGGGCCAGAATCGGGGCCAGTTTCTGGGCTAGATTCGGCAGGTGGTTTGGGCTGGAAATAGGTGATTTTCCCAGCCGCTTGTGCATCACGGCGGAGCAAGGAAGCGCGGGCTTCATCAAAGCCAAAAGCGCGCTTTTTGGCAGCGAGCTCTTTTTTCTGCAGCGCCATATGGTCATTTTGTTGCTGGGTGGCGAGCAGCGCGAATTCAGCCTGAGTGAGGCCTGCGCGCCCATGATTGACCACGGTATCTATATATTCGCCATCGGGGGTGAAGATGAACAGCGCGCCCAGATCATCCTCATCATGGCGCAGCATGACCTCCCGGCCCATCCAAGCGGCACAGGCAGCGGACCAATAGCGCCCGCCCTTCCAGACGATACCGCGTTTACCCACCCGCCGAATGCCAATGAAGGCCGAAAGGCAGAGCAGCATTTGATCGGGATGGGGCGCGGGGCGCGCCGCCTGTGGCGAGGCCATCCATTTAAGCATGGGCGAGCAGCCCAGGCTGGAATGTCTGCGCTGGTGATAGACGCCATCCACCCAAGCATCGAGCACCGCCTGAAGATCATCGGGGCTCATTTTTGGGATGACGATGGCGCGGCGGGTTTCCTTTTTAGCGCGGGCGCGGATTTTTTGCGCATCGGCGACATTATGACCAATATATCCATCGAGCAGTTCTGCGCGTTCGCGGGTGAAGGTGCCGAATACCCGTTCAATATGGGGCTTTTTCTCCGGTGTGCCAGGCGGGCAGATTTGATGCTCTATGCCAATCAGTTCCAGCGCGGTGCGCATGGTCTGATTGATATAGCCAGAGCCATTATCGGTGAGGATGGAAGCGGGCATGACGCCCCAATGGCGCATGGTTTCCACCAAAGTGCGGCGCACGGCCTGGGCGCTTTCGGTTTTGACGACACAAAATTTGGCACGGCGCGACCAGCGATCAATGACGCCCAGGATCGCCATGCGGATGGGCCGACCATTGAGCGTGAGCATGACATCGGCAGGGGTGGTATCGAGCTCCCAGACCTGATGAGCATAGCTGCAATCGGCATCCGCGCGGCCCAGCGAGACGCGGAAATGCCCCTTATAAGCATCAGGATCGCGCTTAGCCGCAAGCAGTGCGACCTGTTCTGTTTCGAGCCGGGCGATGAAGCGCTGGAGGCTGCGCAGAGAGGGGAGTTCATCAAATTGATGGGCGAGCAGCTCTGCCACGCGGGGCGCAGCCAAGCGGCGCTGGGAAAGAATGACCAGAATGGCAGAGGCCACATCATCATGGATATGAAAGAAGCCGCTGCCCTTTGGCCGACCGGTTGCCCGACCGGAAGCGGTGGCAGTGACGATCAAGGGGCGCTGGACCAAGGGGATGACATGGCCATCAGCCCGCCAATCGCGGCTGGCGATATCCCGCTGGGCGCTTTGGGGCAGGTGGGCCACCCAATAGAGCCGCCCCCCCCCCGGCTGACTGGCTTTTTGCCAGCCCCAGCCCTCCGCCCGGGCGAGGCGATTGACCTGTGCTTTACTGCTGGGCAGCCCGGCAAGGCGCCGATCGGCAATTTGCTGGGCGCTGAGGCAGGATGGCGCGCTGGTGGTGCGGGTAGCGGGCATTAGCCGGGCCTTCCCGAAGGTTTACCGGCATTTAACCAATGGTGAAAAATGACATGGCGCTGTGCCGCACTCATGCGGATGCTTGGCCTTGCATCATCGCAGGCGAGGCACAAAGCGAGGCAGAAATCTGCCCAGGCGCTGGCGAGCCAGCGCAGATAATCAGCATGATTGCCGCGCGCATCATAAGAGCGCCAAATGGCGAAGGGGCTCTTCATTTATGCCCCCAGGAGCAAGAGATCAGGCCAAAGCCGCAATTTAGGATGAAGCTGCGGCTGCCGATTTCCAGCCCCAAACAGAATTTCCAGCCACCGCCGAAACGGCCCAGCGGGCTCATTTGGCCTTCACGCCCGCGCCAATTATAGCCGGGCTGCCACGGCCAGCGCCGCGCGTCGATTTTGAGGGATGCGATTTTCATGAGGCGACCCTTCCGCATTCGGGGCAGAGATGGGGCGCTGCGCAATCATCCATCGCGGCAATCGCCTGTTCGATGCTGGGGTATGGCCCGGCCAGCAATGCGCCCTTGGCATCATAAACATGATAGCCCGTTTGATGATCACCGGTGACGATAAGGGTCATGGCGTTTCCTTCCGCGCGGCGCTTAAGCAGCTTGGGCGTTGTGGAGCGCGAGCTTGGCGGCTTCTTGCGCCATGCGATATTTATAGCTGGCCATGACCAGATCAGGCCCCGCTGCCTCAATAATGCGGAGCAGCAGGGCGGCACCCTTTGGCCCGGCCTGTTGGCCAAAGGTGGCTTGGCGCGCGGTTTGGCCGCAGATGCCATTTTGGGTGCAATAGGCCCCGAAGCTGCGGCCGCTGGCGCGGAATGCGCCGACAATGGAATCATGCAGGATGACTCCGGGCTGGAAGATTAATTCTGTTTGTGCCATGTTATTAACTCCTTTGTTGTGTTTAGACAATATGTGTAATTTATTGGTATTTGATGAATTTGCAATATTATTTTGGCAATATGTTGAGAAAATATTTTAAATGACTGATTTAAAAGATAAAATAAAAGCTGTCAGAATGGATCGCGGCGTCTCGCGCAGGGAGCTTGCTGCCGAAATCGGCGTTGGCGAGAGCAAGATTCAAAGTGTGGAATCGGGGCATCAGCGCGCCGACCATGAATTTATCGGCAAAATCCTGCGCCGATTTGAACTTGATGCCAATTGGCTGATGAATGACGATCTGGGCATGGGCGACATCGCGGTGCATTCATCGGAATTTGTGCCGATCGCGCAATATGATATCCGGGTTTCGGCGGGCAGTGGCGCGGCGGTGGTGGATGAGGAGCGGATTGGCGAATATGCTTTTAAGCGTGACTGGATTCGCGCGCGCGGATTTCGCGCCGATCAATTGCGGGTGGTGTTGGTGACGGGCGATAGCATGATGCCCGCGCTGCAAGATGGCGATCTGGTGTTGATCGACCATGGCCAGGCCGAATTTATTGATGGCAGAACCTTTGTGGTGCGGTTTGATGACCAGCTGTTCGTTAAAAAAGTGCAGAAGCTGCCGCAGCAGACATTATTGCTGATCAGCGCCAACCCGGAATATCCGCCCATTGCGCTTGATTTATCGGGCGATCTGGCCAATATATCGGTGATCGGGCGGGTGGTAGCCAGTATGCAAGAGTGGCGATGACGGACGATGCACCCCGGCCACCGGCCCCCATCGCAGGAATGATGCATTTTTAGGGGCCTAGTCAAATTGGCGATTTAAAGGGGGCTACAGCACTTTTTTAGAAAAGCGGCACCCAAGTATCAAAAAGTGTTTCAACCCTATTGGTCATCTTGCCCATCGGCTTTTTGACGGCATTTAAGATAATGTTTATGGCGAAGGCCGCGCGGATGGGTTCATGCACCCCTCTTTGCAGGGTTTTGGGAAGAAGCGCGGGCTGCCCTGATGGGTGGCGGCGGTGGGCGCGCCGTCAAAACAATACCAGGCATAATCGGTTGGCGGATCGAAAGACGAGTCTGGTATCCAGCGCAAGCGGCCAATAGCAGCAATATGGGTGCAATGGGCCAAGTGCTCGCTGGCCTGCTGGGTGAAGGCCCATGCCGCATCAAAGAGCAGCCATGCTGGTTTTCCCAGGGTGAGCAGGTGGCGGATGATCGGGTGCAGCAGCTTTCTGCTCCAGGGTGGATTGGTGATGATGCAATCCACATGGCGCAGATCATCGGCGGTGATGCTGAATATATCGCATGGCATGATGGTGGCTGATTGTGGCGCGAGATCAGAAGCCCATGCGCATATTGGCCCATGGGGATCAAGCAGATCAATCAGATGCCCGCCGCCCGCGCAGGGTTCCGCATAAAGGCAGGCCTTCGGCAAATGCGGGAGCAGCGGCGGGATGGCGCGCAGATCGATGGTTGGCCAGAAATCATTTGGTTTTGATGGATAGGATTTGCCTGTGGCGCGGGAAAGGATGCTCATGGCGCATCCTGCTGTTGCTCTGCTGCCTGTTCTGCCTCTAGCCGATCGGTGATGAGGCGGGCGTAGCCGATGATGTCATGCCAATTGTCAATATAATCAGCATCGCCATTCAGGATGCGGGCGATTTTATGGGCGATCATCTCCAAGGATTCTTGCTGGTCTGCGGGGATCATCCCCCAGGTTTTCCCGCGCGCCATGGCGCGTTTTAGCTTTTGCGAAAGATGCGCCAGGCTGGGGAATGCGCCATAGCGCGTGCCACGCTGGTTCAAGGTCTGTTCGATAGTCTGGCCGGGGCTCTGGACAAGAAGCTTCATCTTGGTTAGTTCCTTGTTGTCTGATGACAGTTGTGCGGGTCAAAGCCCGCCTTATGTGATCTGGACAGGTTCCCCCTCCCTTTCTTGTTCTGCGCCTTCGGCGCTATCGTCCGGCGTCGGACAGGATGGAGCCAAAGCCGCCCCGGTTAGTGAAACGGCATGACAGATGCCCATCTCCCCCGCCAAGAGGCCGCCAACCGCGCAACAGATGCGCAGGATATCGCGATTTTTCGCGCCGGTGACTTTGTTTCGGTGGAGGGTGTGGCGCTGAGCTTTGGCCAGGCCGAGCTGGCGCAATTGGCGGCAAGCTATGATGCCAAGGCCGATCCAGCGCCGCTGGTGATTGGCCACCCCAAACTGGCGGACCCGGCCTATGGCTGGGTTGGCGCGCTGCGCATTGACAATGGGATTTTGATGGCATCGCCCGACCGGGTGGAGCCGAGCTTTGCCGAAATGGTCCGAGAAGGGCGCTTTGCCAAGGTTTCTGCGCAGCTTTATCCGCCAGCGCATGGCGCCAACCCCAAGCCCGGCCAATGGTATTTAAAGCATGTCGGGTTTCTCGGCGCGGCCGCCCCCGCCGTGAAGGGGCTGGGGATTGTCAGCCTGTCTGATGGCGAAGGGCTGGGCGACATGGCGACAGTGGAATTTGCGCGACAAGATTTTTTTCAACAAGAAGAGGTGGTTTCGATGAGTGAGCAGGACGCAATCAAAAAGGAAGATGAGACGGCAAAGCTGGCCTCTTTTGCGGAACGCGAAGCAGAGCTTGCGACACGCGAGGCAGAGCTGGCGGCGCGCGAAGACAAGGCGCGCAGCGATGCCGCGAGCGCCCGGCATGAAAGCCATGTGAGCTTTGCCGAAGGTCTGGTTGCCGAGGGCAAGCTGGCCCCGGCGGGCAAGCAGCTGGTGATTGGCCTGATGGATCAATTGGGCGGCGATGACCGGGCCGTGAGCTTTGCCGAAGCGGGCGAAATGCAGCCGGTTGCCGCGCTGCGTGCGCTGTTTGACAAAGCGCAGCCGCTGGTGAGCTTTGCCGAATTGGCCGCGCCCGATGGCGCGAAGCCCATCAGCGATGATCCCGATGAGATTGCTGCGCGGGCGCTGAGCTTTGCCGAGAAAAATGGTGTTAATATCGCGGTGGCTGTTCGCCGCGTGATGCAGGAAGGAATTTAATATGGCCGGTCATTCGACCCTTTTGACCAAAGGTTTCATCGCGAGCGGCGCGGTGCCAGCGCGCAGCATTGTGATTTTTGGCGCGGGCGACGGGCTGGTTGCCGCCGCCGGTGCTGCTGCTGATCTTTCAATTGGCGTTTCCAGCGAGCTGGGCGCTTTGGATGGCGAGCCCTGTGATGTGCATCTGGCGGGCGTTGGCGAAGTGGTGCTATCTGGCGCAGTGGCGCGTGGCGAGCGGCTGACCGCTGGCGCGGGCGGCACGGCGGCCAAGGGCGCGGCGGGCAATAAGATTATCGGTGTGGCGCTGGCCAGCGGGGTTGCTGGCGACATCATCCCGATGCTGATCAGTCCATCGGTTATTTAAGACAGGGGGCGGGAGAGGTTGCAGCCCAGGCCCGGCTTTAGCCCGCCCCTAAACCCAGCTTTAGCCCAGCTTTAAACCGGCCTTAACCGTGTTTTAACCTAGATTTTTTGGAGGATTTCAATGGCACTTTCGCCCTATCCCATCGACCCGGCCTTGACGGCAATCGCGATTGCCTACGCCAATCAAAATTATGTCGCTGATCTGATTTTTCCGCGCGTTCGCGTGAATAAGCAGAAGTTCAGCTTTCTGCAATATGCGGCAGACACGATGTTTAACGTGCCCGATACCCGCGTTGGGCGGCGATCGAAGCCCAATGAAGTTTCGCTGGATGCCAGCGAAGTGACCGATGCCACCGAAGATCATGCGCTCGATGGCGGCGTGCCTGCGGCGGATGTGGATAATAGCGATGCGCGCTATGACCCGCTGGGCGCGGAAGTGATGTTTTTGCAGGAGCTGATCGCGCTTGATCGCGAAAAGCGTGTGGCCAATCTGGTGTTCAGTTTGAATACTTATGATGCCGCTTTGCGCGAAACGCTGGCGGGCAATGCCCAATTCAGTGATTATGCCAACAGCGACCCGATCGGCAAGATCAATGAGATCCTCGACAAGCCGCTGGTGCGCCCTAATCAACTGGTGTTTGGCCAAGCGGGCTGGACCAAATTCAAGGCTCACCCCAAAATCGTGGAAGCGGTGAAGGGCACGGGCGCGAAGGCGGGCAATGCATCGCGCGAACAGGTGGCGGAATTGTTTGAAGTGGACGAAATTATCGTCGGTTCGGCGCGCGGCAATAGCGCCAAGCGCGGCCAAGCGCCCGCATTGGTGCGGCTGTTTGGCAATGACATCGCAGCCTTGCACAAGGCACCGGTGCCCGAAGCCAAGGGTGCCCTGACCTTTGGCGCGAGCTTTCAATTTGGTGATCGCATCGCGGCGCAATGGGAAGATAAGAATATGGGGATGCGCGGCGGCACGGCCGTGCGCACCGGCGAAAGCCTGAAAGAACGGGTGGTCGCCGCTCAGGCGGGCTATCTGCTGAAGGCAGCCTTCGCATAACAGGGGCCCTTTGGGCGCAAGGGGAAGCGCGGGGTGCTGGCTTTGACTGGTGCCTCGCGCTTTTTTTATGAATTTTAGCGATAAGGACGATTCCATGCAGCGTATTTTGATGCAGCCGGGCAGCATCACGGCCTGTGCCCTGCCCGCAATAGCCGGGATGAGCGCCAATGATGTGGCCCAAAGCGCCGCCGATGGCGCCAATGTGATCGTGGACGCGCGCGGGCTGGTGGTGGGCGGAGCGGCGCTGGTGGTGCAACTGGTGGATGGGGCCCTGCGCCTATCTGGCGGCAGCAGCGGCGAGATTTATCTGATCACGATAAAGGCCAGCAATCTGGCAGGATTGAGCGGCGAAGCGGAGATTGAGGTGGAATGCCTGGATCAAAGCTGGTCAATGCCCGATGGCGGCGCAGCATGGCTGACGGTTGCGCAATTTGTGGCGCGATTTGGCCATGAAGAGGTTGTGCGGATGAGCGATCTGCGCGGCGATGGCAGGATTGATCGCGACCTGCTGGTGAATGCGCTGATCGATGCGCAGGCGATAGCGGAGGCGCATATCAAGGGCGTGGCGGCGATTGATGCAGGTGCAGTGCCTGCGCTGCTACAGGGGATCATCGCCGATCTGGCGCGCGCGCGGCTTTACCCCGGCGGCGCGCCGGAGGGCATCGATGCGCAGGCCCGGATGGCGATGCGCAATCTGGAAAAGCTGCAATCGGGCGGTGCAAAGCTGGGGATGGCCAGCGCCGCAGAGCCAGAGGCTGCGCCGATCCTGATCCGCAAAAAGCCCAGCCGCTATGCCGATGATCTGAAGGGCTATTGATGGATATCAGCATTCGCTTGGAGGGGGATGCGGTGCTGGCGCTGCGCGAGATTGCGCGGCGGATGAGCGACCTAACCCCGCTGAATGCCGAGGTGGCGGCCAGCATGCATGACCAGACATTGGCGCGGTTTGCGTCGGAAAAAGGGCCAGATGGCACGGCCTGGAAGAAATCAGCGCGCGCGGCCGAGGACGGCGGCAAGACATTGCAGCAGCATGGGCTTTTGATCGGGGCGATTAAGCCCGAATATGACGGCAAAGAGGCGGTTGTGGGGGTGGAGGCGACCGCAGCCCCCGCGATCTATGCGCGGATCCACCAGCTGGGCGGTAAGATCATCCCCAAGGTAGGCAAGGTGCTGAATACGCCCTTTGGCAAATTTGCATCGGTGACGATGCCCGCCCGCCCCTATCTGGGGTTTTCCGCCGATGACCGCAGCGAAATAGCCACCATCTTGCGCGATCATCTGCATAAAATTTTGACAGGAGACCCCAAAAAATGAGTGTTGAGCGCCAAATCCGTTCTGCGCCGATCGCGGCGCAGCTGCGCAGCAATGGCTGCCACCGCGTGGATAGCCTGGTGGAATATGCCGCGCTGACTGTGGCCCCGGCTCATCTGCCGCATTTTTATGTGGTGCCAGAAAGCGAAAATGCCAGCCCCAGCCAGATGGTGGGGGTGATCGACCAGAGGGTGAAGGCGCGCATCGGGGTGGTGATTCTCGTGCATGCGCAGGCGCGCAGCGGCGATGCGCCGGGCGAAGCGCTGGAGCAAGAAATTGACGTGGTGCGGCGGGCTTTGCTGGGCTGGACCCATCCCGAAGCGAGCGGGCCAATGGCCTATGAAGGGGGTTCGCTGCTGTCGGTGGACGGACGAGCCATCGCGTGGCGGGTGAGCTTTAGCTGCAGCTATCACTTACGAAAGGTTTGATGGTGATGGCAAGCAAAATCGAAAAAGCCAGTGAAGGCACAGCGGAACTGGTGACGCAGGATGCACCGACAGCGCCGCGCGCGCGCGATGCGCAGGGCTTTGAGCTGGATGAAGATGGTCTGCCGATTGCCGGGCCGGAGCGCCAGCGCCGCCTGGCCGAAGCGGGCCTGCCAGACCCGCTGAATGACCGCGCTGGCTATGCCCGCGCCATGAAGGAGCAAAAAAATGGTTGATATGATTAAGGTTTTGGCCGCAAAAAAAGAAGCGATCTATGGCACCGACAGCGCCCCGACGCTGGCCGCTAATGCGATTTTGACACGTAATTTCCGATCCAAGCCGGTGGAAACCGACCGGATTGATCGCAATCTGGATGGTCGCAGCTATGGTGCGACGCCGGGCGCGCCCAGCAATGAGCGGCAGACGATCAGCTATGAAGTGGAGCTGGCCGGGTCTGGCGCGGCAGGCACAGCTGCGCCCTGGATGGAATTGCTGGAAGCCTGCGGGCTTGCTGCACCGGTGCTGACCGCAACGGTGAAGGCGGAACAGAAGCCGGGGACGCCGGGCGTGACGCCGGGCGCATTGACGCAATATCATTGGATCGGCGACCAGCAGCGCAAGATGGTGGGCAGCCGTGGCAGCTTTTCGATCGATATCACGGCGGGAAGCTATCCCTTTGCCGCACTGAATTTTATTGGGATGATCCCGGCTGCCAGCCCCTTTGGCACTAGCGCGCCGGGCGCATCGACATTGACCCGCTGGAAAGACCCGGTGGAAGCCAATAGCCAGAATACCGCCATCCTGCTGGATGGCTTTGCCTGTGGCGTGCGCAGTTTTTCGCTGGATATGGGGGTGCAGAATGGACTGCGCAGCCTGATCGGCGCAAAATATGTCAATCGCGGTAATCATAGCATTTCGGGCCGGATGGTGGTGGAAGCGCCCGGCGCGGCCAAGGATTATATCGCCAGCCTGCGCAGTGGCGGGCTTGTGCCGCTTTCCATCATCCATGGCACAGCGGCGGGCAATATCGTGGAAATCACCGCCCCCCGGCTGCAGATCACCGATTGCAATGAAAGCGATGAGGATGGCAAGCTGATGTGGGAGCTGGCCTATAGCTCGACCATCCAGGCGGGCCAAGATGATCTGACGATCATCAGCCGATAGAGATAACAGCCGCATCTGCCCGTTTGCGCCCGCCAGCGTAGCGGTCCGGGGCATAAATGGGGGTGTGGATGGCGGAAGCCCCCCCCAACCCGTCCCAGCCAGACTCATGAAGTCAGCCTGCATAAAGGATTAAAAGCATGTTCAAGATTGTCGATCGACCGCGCGCCTGGTGGCCGGTGAAATTTAATGGTGTAGCCGAAGATGGCAGCATCATCACCAACCGGATTGAGCTGCGCTTTGTGATTTTTGATGAAGATGAAAATCTGGCGCTGCAAGCGGAGCTGACCAAGATTGCGCTTGGCCCAGATGCGGCCGCAGGCGCGAGCGTCGGCACGCTGGGCGCGGATATCCTAGAAAAAATCGCCGAAGATTGGAAAGATGTGGGCGTGGATGATGGCACGGGCGAAGGCAAGAGCTTGCCCTTTATCCGCGCCAATATGGAGCGGCTTTGCCGGGTGCCCAATGTTTTGCAAGCGATCTGCACGGCCTATGCGGCCTGCCGGGCTGGCGAAACCGGAGTGCGGGCGGGAAACTAGAAAATGTCGCGCGGGCCTGGGCAAATGGCGGGCGCGGCAGAGCCAAGGCAAGGGATGATGATATTGTCAGCCAGAATGCCGATTTGCCCGCATGGCTGGAACGCCGCCAGGCCAAGGCGGAAGAGATTGGTATCTTGGCGGCGGATGCCGAAGTGGTGGCGCTGTTTTTTGCGCTGGAAACCCAATGGCGGCGGCATGCCATGTCTGGTGAGCGTCTGGGGATTGATTATGCGGCGATCCGGCCGACGGCCGAGCTGTATGATCTGGCGCTGAGCCCGGAAATAATGAGCCTGCTGCGGCGGATGGAGTGCGCCGCGCTGCTGGAATGGTCGAAGAAAAGGGCGTGATGCGATGACCGAGATGGTGACCAAGGCGGTGTTCAAGGCGGATGCCGATGAGCTGATCGGCCAAAGCAATGCCGCCGCCAAAGCCATTGATGCGGTTGGCGCAAGGGCGGCCAATAGCGTTTCTGGCACCAAGGCGCTGAGCAGCGCGACGGACCAATTGGCCCAAGCCGAAGCGCGGGCCGTGCAGGAAAGCGCCAAGGCGCTGAATGCGATCTCTGCCAAGAGCAGCGCCGAAGCAAGAGCGATTACCAGCGCCTTGGCGCTGAGCGCAGCACAAGAAAGAGCAGCCCGGACCGAAACAGCGCGGGGCGCGGCGATGGAAGCGGCGACGCGGATCAATGGCCGCAGCCGGGCGGGATTGCAGCAGCTGGGCTTTCAGCTGAATGATGTGACCGCGCAAATGTCAACCGGGACGGCAGCATCGGTAATTTTTGCCCAGCAATCGGGCCAAGTGCTCCAGGCGCTGCAGCTGATGGGCGGCGGGGCCGAAGGGGCGAAGGGCAAGCTGGGCGGTTTCATCAGCTTTTTGGGCGGACCATGGGGGCTGGCGATATCGCTGGCGGTATCGGCGATCGGGCTGTTTAGCAAAGAATTATTTGGCAGCGAAGAGGCCGCCAAAAAGGTGACGGCGGCGACAGATGGCATGGCCGCAGCACAATCGGCGCTGGGCGGGGTATTTGATCTGGCGACGGGTAAGATCAAATCGCAAAATGAGATGCTGCTGCTGAATGCGCGGCTGCAGGGGCTGACCCTGCGAACAGAGGCGCGGGAACAAAAAAATTCTTCCGCCGGAGTGCTGAACAGAAAAGCCAGAGGTTTTATGGCAGTCGTCGACTATGGTGCCAATAGCCCAGAAGCGAGGCGTAATTCCGCGCTGGCGGCGCAGCTGGCCTATGATGTGCGCAGCGGCAGGGCGGATAGCGGCGATGCGCTGAGCCGGGCCGCGAAAATTGATTATTCCAGGCTGAATATTACAGCAGAGGAATTTCAGCAGGCGATCATTGATGGCCTATCGGCGCGGCTGAAAAGAAAAACCGCCGATATGATTGATAAATCGCTGAAAGATGGCCAACTGGATGTGGGCCTGCGCAAAAGCGAGAAAGACGCCAAAGCCAAGCCAGCGAGCCAGAGCAGCAGCGCCGAGGCTGCGGCATCGGTGCGCTTTATCTCTCCGCTGGCCAATGGCGCGGGGGTGAGCAGCGGCTTTGGCGGGCGCAGGCCGCCCAAAAAAGGCGCCAGCAGCAATCATCCCGGCGTTGATTATGCGGTGGCGGCCGGCACGGATGTGCGGGCGCCGCAATATGGCGTGGTGACCCGCGTGGGCAGCCAGCCGAATGGCGCGGGCAATTGGGTGGAGATTGACCATGGCGGCGGCACGACGACGCGCTATTATCATCTTTCCGCGATCGCGGCGCGCGAAGGCCAGGCGGTGGAACAGGGGCAGGTTTTTGCGCAGAGCGGGAATAGCGGCAACAGCACTGGCGCGCATCTGCATTATGAAGTGCGGCGCAATGGCAAGCCGGTGGACCCGACCAAAGCCGCCTATGCTGCCGATGGTGTGGCGGCGAATGACAGGGCCACCGCCGCCGCCGAAGCCGCCGCCAAGGCCGAAGAAGACCGGCTGAAGCAATTGGCGGCGCTGAGCGAAAGGGCAGGAAAGGCGCTGGGCGGGATCAATGACCGCTATCATGAACAGCCCCGGCTGATCGCGGAAGCCGCCGCTGTGACGCGCGAGCTGGACGGCATCATTGGCGAATTGGCGCAAAAGAAGCCGCCGGGTTTTGAGGCGATGATTGCCGATGCCGAGCGGCTGAAAAAAGAAGTGCCCGCGATCCTGCTGGATGCGCCGTTCAAAGCCCTGCGCGAAAAAACGCAATTTATGCAAGAGCAGCAGGGATTGATCCTGCAGGGCCGCCAGAGCGAAGCCAAGGCGATGGAGATTATCGCCGGGCTGCAAGCAGAGATTGGCGGATTGACGGCCGAACAGCGCGGCGAAGTGGTTGCGATGGTGGAAGCGGAAGAGCGGATCAATGATCTGCTGGATAAGCGCGAAGCGATTCTTTCGATCTATACCGCCGCGATTTCTGATCTGCGCGGCAGCCTGGAGGATCTGTTATCGGGCGGCAGCATTGGTGATTTTTTAAAGCGCGGCAAGCAGAATATCCTGCAATTGCAGGGACGGATGCTGACCGAAACGCTGTTTGGCGATGCACTGAATGGCCTCGACAAGTTGGTGCAGAAGCGCACAGTGATGGATGGCGCGATCGAGAATTTCGCCTTTGAAACATTGCGGGTGAAGGATGAAACCGCCAGCCTGGCTGATAAAATCGCGGCGGGCGGCGATGGCATTGCCAAGGCGCTGGCCGGGGCAGCAGCGCGACTGAATGGCGAAGCGGCAGGCCCGGTGGGCAGCAGCGCGCGGCCCGCAGCAACGGTAGCTGCAACCAGTGTGGCGATCCTCGCCAGATTGGCCAATCTGGGCCAAAGGGCAGCGGCAGCAAGCGGCGCTGGCGAGATTGTGGTGAATGGCGGGGCAGCAGGAAAGGGCACTGCCGGGGCAACCAGCGGGCTGGTGGTGAAGACATTGAGCGTCGGCGAAATGGCCGGAGAAATGGCCAAGGCCGTGACGGGGCCGTTAGTGTTGCAGCTCGATAAAATGTTTGGCGTGAGCTGGTTTAGCAGGCTGCAGGGTGTTTTTTCAGGCGCGCTGGCTGGATATTGGCGGGCGGGCGGCGTTGGCGCGGTTTTGGGCGGGGCGCAGGGGCTGAGCGAAATGCTGGCCAAAAATGGGCTGATCGGCAGCGCGGCGGCCGATAAAATCTCCAAGGGATTGTCTGGCGCGCTCGATGGCGCGCAGACCGGCGGGCAAATCGCCCAACTGGGCAAGGCATTGGGGCTGAAAACCAGCACGACCGGCGGCCAGATTGGCGGGGCGATTGGCAGCGCGATTCCGATTCCGGGCGGCAGCATCATTGGATCGGTGATTGGATCACTGGTGGGCGGCCTGTTTAAAAAAACACCGACGGGCGCGGTGGTGCTGGGCAATGGCAGCGCCGCGACATCGGGCAAGCTGGGTGATCAACTGGGCAGCATCGGCAGTGGGGTGCAGGATGCACTGGCGCAGATTGCGCAGCAGCTGGGGGCAGAGCTTGGCGATTATAAAGTTTCGATTGGCCAGCGCAAAGATTATTACCGGGTTTCGGCATCCGGCAGCAGCGCGGTCGGTGATAAGAATTACCCCAAAAATTCAGGCGGTGATGTGCTGTATGATGGCAAAGATCAGGCCGCAGCGGTGCGCGCGGCGCTGCTGAACGCGATCCAAGATGGCGGCATCAAGGGGGTTTCAGCGGCGGTGCAGAAGGCGCTGAATTCTAACAAGGATATTGATAAGGCGCTGGAAGAGGCGCTGAAAGTGCGCAAGGTGGAAGAGATCATCGGCGGGCTGACAGCGGCGCTGACCCGGCAGTTTAAGGAATTTGAGAGTCAAGCGGCCGAGCGGGTGCGGATCGCGCGCGAATATGGCTTCGACGTGGTGGAGATTGAAAAATATAATGCCGAGGCGCGGGCCAAGCTGACTGAAGAGATTCTGGCGCAGCGGGTTGGCAGCCTGCAAAGCTTTGTGAATGATATGCGGATCGGCAGCCTGTTTGAAGGCAGTGCGGCCGACCAGCGGGCGGCGCTGATCGGCGAAATCGCGCGGGTTCAGGGCGATGCCAAGGCCGGGAAAGATGGCGCGGCCGACCAGCTGGCGACGCTATCGCGGCAATTGGTGGATTTATCCAAATCCGCCTATGGCACGGCAGGCCCCGAATATGGCGCAGACCGGGCAAAGGCGGTGAGCGCGGCAGAAGAGATTATTCGCATCGAAAATGAGCGGGTGGAGGCAGCACGTCAAGCCCAGATCGCCACCGCTGCTGCTGTGGAAACGGGCAACGCGCTGCTCGATGAGAATAACAGCCTGCTGGCGGGGCTTGGGGTGGATATCGCCGCGATCCGTGCAGCGCTGACCGCGAGCGGACAATCGGCCAATGCGGCTGATCTTTCGGCGCTGGCGCGGATAACCGCATGGTAGCGCCGGTTTATTTTATTGTTGCCCAGCCGATTGATCTGGCGAGCGGGCAAAGGGTGATGCTGCGCATTGCGGGTGGCGGCCGCGATAGCGCCTATCGGCTGAATGGCGATAGCTATAAGGCAGGGCTGGTCAGCGCCCCGAAATTCAGCGCCAGTCTGGATTTTAACGAAAATGGCTGGACAGGCGGATCAAGCCCGACAGCCTCGCCAATTAGCTGGCAGCCCTCACAATTTGCTGATCTGGCGATGATGGCACCCTATTATTGGAAGAATGCGCCGATCACGATTGATGCGGGGCCTGATGGTGGCCCCTATCTGCGCGTTTTCAGCGGGCAGATCGATGATGCCAGCATTCAGAATAGCGCGCTGCAAATGGCGGTGGCAGATTTATCGCTGGCGCTGAAAAAGCCGCTGTTAAGCGCGACATTTGGCGGCAGCGGTGGCATCGAGGGCGATGATATCGCCAAGGGCCGGGTGAAGCGCCGCAGCTTTGGCCTATGTCGCAATGTGGAAGGCGCTTTGCTGATTTCCGCCGATAATATTTGGGAATTTGGCGACCCAGAACAAAAACTGAATGGTTTTGTCGCGGTGAAGGATATGGGCCGGGCTGGCGATGTGACGCTGTTGACATGGCAGGGCAGCGCGGCAGCGACATTGGCGGCATTGCGGGCGGCAGTGGTGCCGATGGGCGGCGCGGTGGCCGCGCCCTCCATCGCTTGTGTAAAATGGTGGACGCAGCCAGCAGGGCCGCTGACCGCTGATATTGAGGGCGAAATTGGCGTGGGCTATAATGGCTCTGCGCTGGGCGTGACGCAGGCGATTCTGGCGGCAGCGGGCGGACCGGCGCTGACAGCATCCGGCCCCCTGGCGATGATCACAGGATCACTGGCGTTGCATTCTGATAGGCTGGATGAGACTGCTGCGCAATTGCTTGACCGGTTGCTGGCGCGGCTTGGCTGTTTCTGGACAGTGCAGCCTGCAGGCGGTGTGGCGGTTTTCGAATTTGATTTAACCGCGCCGCAAGAGGCCCTGCCATGCCGCTTTATCAGCCGGTCCGCGACATTTGAACCGGCCAAAGAATTATTGCTGACCTATCAAATAAACCATCGGGTGCATAGTGATGCCGAAGTGAGTGCGGCGGTGCGGCTCGATGATGGGCAGAGTCTGGAAGATATTCTGGCGATTGCGCGCGCACGCGGGCGGCTGTTTTTTCGCAGCAATGCCCCCAGCGCGGCGGAAAGTGCGCTGGGCGATACTTGGGTGGATAATGACGGGCTGTTTTATGACCGGGTGCCCGATGGCGGGATATTGCTGGGAGGCAGCTGGCTGGTTTTGGATGGCCAGCGCCCGGCGATCTATTGGACCCCGGCGGTGGTGCAGCCGCTGATGGCGGGATTGGCGACAGCACAGGAAGCCTATAATAATGCCAATGCGGCGATTGATACGCTGAGCGATTTGGCTGATGACGGGCTGATTACGGTGCATGAGAAAATCACTGCTTTGATCCCAGAGCAGGCGCGGCTTGCCAGCAAATATGCTATTTTGATTGCGCAAGCGGCGAGCCTGAGCGTGAGCAGCAGCGCAGCAGCTGCGGCCAAAGCAATATGGGATGCATTATTGGGCGCGTTGACGCCGGGCTGGCAGGATACAACAAGCGATTCGGTGGTGGACCGGGTGGCCTATCGCGCGGCGCGGGATGGATTTGATGAGGCGCTATATGGCCTTGATCAGGCGATCAAGGGCAAGGTGAGCGGGCTTGCCATTGCCGCGCAGACCACGGCCGACACTGGCGTGACCAATGCGGCGGCTGCGCAAACGGCAGCAGCTGCAGCCAATGCTGCGATTGCCGACATCGCCTCCGACAGTCTGCTGACCCCGGATGAAAAGCCGCGCATCATCCTGGACCGTGATGCTATATTAGCCGAGCAGGCTGGGATTGAAGCCAGCGCCACCACTTACGCCATCACAACCCAGAAAACGGCCTATACGAATGCAGTAACGGCACTGACCAGCTATCTGGCCACGCTGACAGCGCCCGTGCTTTGGTCCAACCTCACCGGCAATACGACGATCGTCGGTGCGACGT